>JAGCXZ010000313.1 GCA_017961065.1 Lachnospiraceae bacterium | reverse complement strand
CAGCGTGCCGACACCATTGTCGAGTTTTCCGGCACCGTCGTTTAACTGCAGCGCGCCGCTTGAAAGCTGGCCGACACCGTCTGTGTATTTCACAACGCCGTCATAGAGATCTCCGGTTCCGTCGGAAAGCTGTGCCGCCCCGTCCGAAAGTTCTCCGGCACCGTTCCTGAGCTGCCCCGTACCGCTGACCAGTTCGCCGCCTGCGTTCTTAAACTCTTCCATCGAAGCGCGCAGATCGGGAATCTGCATGTTTTTTGGAGCCATGCTGTCAAGCCCCAGCGCTCCCATGACATCCGAGCTGACCATTGTCATGGTCATACCCAGTTCAAAATCACTTGTATCGGCGTCCACCGTGATCTCACTCGGGATCCTGATCTGCTCTTCGATCTTACCGAGCAGCTCGTCATCCGAAACCTTTTGACCGTTCAGGCTGTCGATCAGTCCCGGGAAAGCCATACCGACAACAATATCCTTATTCCCGTCCGAGATCACCGTTCCGTTGGTAACGGAAACGTTCGTGAATTTCTCTTCATCCAGGATCATTCCGCTCATGACCGCAAACGGTGTGTAGATCGTTTCCTCTTCTCCGCCGATTTCCACCTTCTGCGTATCGTGATTGGTGTAATTCATGCAGATCTCAACATGCCCCTGCTTTCCGGCCAGTTCCTCCGGGCTGATCGGCTTCCCGTCCAGCTTATAGGAGATCTTCACATCAACCGGAAGCGCCTTGTCAGTCGTTCCCTGGTAGTAGATATCCTCACCGGATGCGTCCCAGACCATCTGTCCGTTCTCTTCGGAGTAGCCCTGCTTTCCTTTCAGGTTCTTGATATCCGTCAGATCCGAGCTGTCCAGCAGTTCGCCGGCGTTGTCCGAATTCTTCAGCCAGTTGCTGACAACGACCGAATCGACTCCGCCGCTCGCATTGGTCTTGACATAGACCGTTTCCTGCTTCTGCGCCATCTCTGCGCCGACCGATGATACGGCCGACATCGCGTTCACCAGCTTGTCTTCATCTGTCATCTCAGCGACTGTGTTTTCTTCGGGAGTTTCTGCCTCCGTCCCGCAGCCTGTGAAAGACCCTGCGATCATTACCGATGTCAAAATCAAAGCCATTACTCTATTTCTACGCATTTTTTCTTCCTCCTTTATCCGTTCTGTTTTCTATCTGACCTGTTGTCTTTCCTGTTATCCGGTCTGTAGTCCGGTCCGCTCATACCGTCTTCAGATGCTGCCCGGTGCCGGTCTGCCCGGCATCCCGGTGTTTGTGTCTGCGCGGCGCAAACTTCCACGACGTGACGCAGATGACTTTATCAAACAGCAGCAGCATGGTCGGCAGCATGACTAAAACAATGCACATGCTGATCAGTGCGCCCCTTGCCATCAGCGTGCAGAGCGAACCGATCATATCGATGTTGCTGACAAGCCCCACACCAAACGTTGCCGCAAAGAAACTCAAAGCGCTTACGATGATCGACTTCATGCTTGCTTCATGCGCGATCAAGATCGCTTCCTTCTTATCCTTACCGTTTCCTCTCTCCTGCTTGTATCTCGTGGTCATCAGGATCGCGTAATCGACTGTGGAACCCAGCTGGATCGTTCCGATGACGATCGAAGCCACAAACGGGATCACGGTTCCCGTGTAATACGGGATACCCATGTTGATAAAGATCGCAAGCTCGATGACGCCGACTAAGATCAGCGGCAGGGACAGCGAGCGGAACACGAAGAGGATGATGACAAAGATCGCGCCGATCGAAACCTCACTGACGGTGGCAAAATCATGGTCCGTGATACGGATCAGATCCCGCGTGCAGGGCGCCTCCCCGACAAGCATCGATTTGGGATCGTATGATTTTGCGATCTGACCGAGCGTATCGCACTGCGCGTTTACTTCCTCGGAAGCCACCTTGTATTCCGAAACGATCAGCATCATCTTGTACTCATCGCTCTGCAGCATGCCCTTGATATCATCGGGGATCATCTCGGACGGAACCGAAGGCCCGATGATCGAATCCAGGCCGAGCACCTCCTTGACGCCGTCGACCTGTTCCAGTTCATCGATCATCATCGTGGTCTGATCCGCCGGCAGGTTCACATCCGTCAAAAGCATGTGCGTGCAGTTCATCTCAAAATTCTCATCCAGCTTCTCGTTGGCCACGATGCTTGGCAGGTCTTTGGGAAGCGTCGAATCCAGATTGTAATAGACCGCTGTATGCTTATATCCGAAGAAAGCCGGGATCAAGAGGATCACAAACAGGATCGCAAAGATCTTCGTATGGTTCACGATGAATTCGGAGACCTTCGGCAGATCGGGAAGCAGCGGTTTGTGATGCGTCCTGCGGATGATTTTATCAAAGATCAGAAGCATGGAAGGCAGGATCGTAACGCAGGATACAACACCGATCAGAACGCCCTTGGCCATGACGATCCCAAGGTCCATGCCGAGTTTAAAACTCATAAAGCACAGTGCCACGAAACCGGCGACCGTCGTGATCGAACTGCCCACAACGGATGTGATCGTATCTGCGATCGCGCATGCCATGGCTTCCCTGCGGTCGTCCGGAGTCTTCTTCAGGTTCTCTTCGTAGCTGTGCCAGAGGAAGATCGAATAGTCCATGGTGACGCCCAGCTGCAGCACGGCCGTTAAGGCCTGTGTGATATAGGAGATCTCGCCGAGCACGATGTTGCTTCCGAGGTTATAGAGGATCGAGAAACCGATGCCGATCAGGAAAAAGACCGGTGCCAGGAACGAATCCATTGTCAGTCCGAGGACCACGGTCGCGAGCACAACGGCGATCAGCACATAGATCGGTGTTTCCTGATCCGACAGGTTCTTCGTATCCACAACGACTGCGGACATCCCGCTTAAAAAGCACTGTTTGCCTGCCACTTTACGGATGTTTTCGATGGCCTTCATGGTTGCATCCGATGATGTTGTGTCACTGAAGATCACGGCCATCATCGTGCAGTCTCCGTTATTAAACGCGTTGTAAAGTTTATCCGGCAGCATCGTCATCGGGATGGACAGGTCGGCAACGCTGTCATACCAGAGCACGTCGGCCACGCCGTCGACTTCCTTCACCTGCACTTTCAACTTTGCAACATCCTGTTCCTCCATGCCCTCGACGATCAGGAACGAGAACGCGCCGTTTCCGAACTGGTCGACCAGAATGTCCTGACCCACCATGGTCTCGATCTCATCCGGCAGATAGTACAGGATATCGTAATTGACCTTTGTCTTCAGATAGCCGATCAGGGAAGGGATCAGCAGGAGAAGCGATACGATCACGATCGGGATCCTGCAGGTTACGATTATTTTGCCTAATTTCTTCATAATAAAACTGCCTCTTTGTCAAAATCGCTTTTATGACCGTTGGTCATTTTTATCTCCAGATACTGTTATAGTACAAAAATGACCGTTAGTCAATTATTTTTTTCATTTTATTGATTTTTGGAAAATAACGTGCGAAAATACACTGAGAAAGACAAGTATCCGCGGGGGTCTGAAATGGGAAAAGCTGCAGACAACAAACAGCAGAAGCGGGATGCGCTTTTGAATACGGCGTTCAGCCTTTTCACAACAAAAGGCCTGCACAACACATCCATCTCGGATATCGTTGAACAGGCCGGTGTTGCCAAAGGCACTTTCTATCTTTATTTTAAGGATAAATATGATATCAATAACAAGCTGGTCGTACACCGCGCCACGATGCTCTTTGACGCTGCCATGGCAAGGATGAAGGAGCATGACCTTAAGGATTGCCGCGAAAAGCTGCTCTTCATCATCGATGACATCATCGATGCACTGACGGAGAACAAACTGCTCTTAATGTTCATTTCCAAGAATCTCGGACTCGGATTCTTCCGCTTCACCGTGGAGAATGCCGGGATCACCGAACACCCCACGATCCATAATGCCTATCAGGTGTTTGTCGATGAGATCGGCGACACGGTACAGGATCCCAAACTGATGCTGTATCTGATCATCGAACTGATCGGCGGAAGCATCTACTCTTCCATTCTCTACGAGCAGCCCGTGTCCATCACCGAACTCAAACCCCATCTCTATAAAACGATCAACGGGATCATTGACCAGTTCTCTTCCGGCTCCTGATCACTATTCCTCCGGATGGATGATCCCAACGGATCTGCCTTCCAGGATCTGCCCCGGGATCACAATCTTTTCGATGAGCGATGTTTTCGGATTCTCGATCTGGCTGATCAGCTTCTCGGCCGCTGCCTTGCCGATCTCCATTGTATTCTGCCGGACCGTCGTAAGTTTCGGCTCTAAGATCTGTGAAATATAGACACCGTCATATCCTGCAACGGAGATATCCTCCGGGATCCTGAATCCCCTTCCCTTGATCGCATTCAGTCCGCCGATGCAGGCATAGTCATCCGGATAGATGATGCAGGTCGGACGGTTCCTGAGATCGAGCAGTTCCTGCGTGATCTCATAGGACGGTTTCGGATCGAGGTATACCGCCGAACGCACATACTGATCCGGCGTACTGATCCCCCTCTCTTCCAGGCTCCTGTAAAAGGAAGCAATACGGTTCTGCGTGACCGAAGTGTTGTTTCCGTATATAAACGCGATCCGTCTGTGTCCCCTGTTGTAGATGAACTCGACCAGATCCCGCATGCCGCGTACATTGTCGCTGACCACGGAGCTGCAGTTGTCAAAGGAATGGTCGATCGTCACGACAGGCAGAT
>JAGCXZ010000312.1 GCA_017961065.1 Lachnospiraceae bacterium | reverse complement strand
TGAATACCATTTTCCGGACAGATACACGCTACATTCGCCTTTCTTTGCCGGCCGATATGCCTGTTCCCCCTTCAGGGTCAGCGTCCCGTGCTCCTTCAGATACGCGATGACCTCTTCTTCACTGTGGCCGTTTAAATCCTTTACGACCCTGTTGTAATCCATGATCATCAGTTCATCATCCGGGAACAGCACGGAAAGGAAGGTGTTAAACTCCTCATCGCCCGAAAATCCGGGATGTTCTTCTCTTCTCTTAAGCCCCACTTTAACGGCGGAAGCGCACCTGTGGTGTCCGTCCGCGATATAAACGGCCTGCATATCCGCAAACGCTTTTCCGATCGCATCGATCGTATCCGGCGCATCGATCACGAATACGCGGTGCCTGATCCCGTCTTCCGAGACAAAATCATTGACCGGAGCCTTTTCCTTGACTTTGGCTACGATCTCCTTAAGCACCGCTGTTGCATGGTAGGCCAGAAAGATCGGGCCTGTCTGTGCGTTCATGACATCCACGTGATTGATCCTGTCGATCTCTTTGTCTTCACGCGTATTCTCGTGCTTTTTGATCACGCCGTTTAAGTAGTCATCGATCGAAGCGCAGGCTACGATACCGTTCTGCACTCTTCCGTTCATGGTCAGTTCGTAGATGTAATAGCAGGCCGCAGGATCCGCCACGTAATATCCGTCCCGCTTCATGGCCTCATAGGTGTCCCTTGCCTTCTCATAGACGATATCCGCATAGGTATCCACGGAATCGGCAAACTGCGTTTCCGCACGGTCGATCCGTAAGAAAGACAGCGGATGATCCTCCACATAAGCTTTGGCTTCCGCGCGGTTATACACATCATAGGGCAGCGCCGCGATCCTGTCGGCATATTCTTCTTCAGGTCTTACGGCGCGAAACGGTTTGATCTTTACCATGGGGTGTCCTCCCGTATTTGATCCGGTCTGATAAAAACATGGGGATATAAAAAATCCACACCTCTGTTATTGTAACAGAAAGGAGTGGATTTTTTAATAGATATCTCAAAGAAAACGGATCGTGTTCTTATTTGATGACCCTTACACGGATCACACCGTCGATCTCTTCGATCTTTTTGACCATTTCATCCGTGATAGTGCCTTCCACGTCAAGCATGGTATACGCATAATCACCTTTGGATTTGTTCATCATGTTGCTGATGTTGATGCCCAGATCACCGAATGTTGCGGTGAACTTGGTGATCATGTTCGCCACATTCTTATGCATGATCGTCAGTCTGGCCGCGCCCGTGCAGACACCCATGTCACAGTTCGGATAGTTGACGGAATTGATGATGTTGCCGTTCTCCAAGAAGTTCATCAGTTCCTTGACCGCCATCTTCGCGCAGTTGTCCTCGGATTCCTCCGTGGATGCGCCAAGGTGCGGGATCACGATACAGCCGTCTACGCCTGCCGTCTTCGGATTCGGGAAATCGGATACGTATTTGGCAACCTTGCCAGCCTTGATCGCTTCGATCACATCGTCTTCGTTGGCAAGAAGGTCTCTTGCAAAGTTTAAGAGGATCACGCCGTCTTTCATCTTGGCGATCGCTTCTTTGTTGATCGTATTCTTGGTCGAATCCATGAGCGGTACATGGATCGTGATGATATCGCAGTTCTCGTAGATGTCATCAATGTTCTTCACATGCTTGATATCACGGCTCAGATTCCAGGCCGCGTCAACGGAGATATACGGATCGTAGCCGTACACTTCCATCCCCAGATGCTTTGCCACATTGGCAACTCTGACGCCGATCGCGCCAAGACCGATGATACCGAGTTTCTTATCCTGAATCTCATGACCCGCGAATTTCTTCTTCTCTTTCTCGGCCATCTTGGCAATATCCGGATTGCCGGCTTCGGACTTCACCCAGTTGATACCGGATACGATATCGCGGTTTGCAAGCAGCATGCCTGCGATCACGAGCTCCTTAACGCCGTTTGCGTTCGCGCCGGGCGTGTTGAATACAACGATACCTTTCTCCGCGCACTTATCGAGCGGGATATTGTTGACACCGGCACCGGCTCTTGCAACGGCGAGCAGATTGTCGGAAAGTTCCATGTCATGCATGGCGGCGCTTCTGACCAGAATACCCTCCGCTGCATTGATATCATCTGTCTTCTCGTACAGATCGGTAAAACGCTCCAGACCGACCTGTGCGATCGGATTTAAGCAGGTATATTTAAACATTTCGTTCTCCTCTTTATTTTGATTCTCTTTTTTCGAACTCTTTCATGAACTCGACCAGTTTCTCCACGCCTTCGATCGGCATAGCGTTGTAGATGGACGCTCTCATGCCGCCGACTGTCCTGTGGCCTTTTAAGTTCTCAAAGCCGGCTTCCTTGGCTTCTTTGATGAACTTGGCGTCGAGTTCCTCATCACCCGTCACAAACGGAACGTTCATCAGGGATCTGTCCTCTTTGACAACCGTGCCCTTGAACATCTTGCTCTCATCAAGAAAATCATATAAGATCTTTGCTTTCTTCCGGTTGTATTCCGCCATTGCGCTCAGGCCGCCGCGCTTTTTCAGCCACTTGAACACTTTGCCGCAGATATAGATGCCGTATGCGGGAGGGGTATTGTAAAGCGAATTCGCGTCCGCATGCGTCTTGTATTTGAGCATGGTCGGTGTGAACGGCAGAGTGTCTTCCGTGATCAGATCCTCGCGGATGATCACAATCACAACGCCTGCAGGGCCGATGTTCTTCTGAACACCGCCGTAGATCACGCCGTACTTGGTCACATCAACGGGCTCTGACAGGAAACAGGAGGAGACATCAGCAACCAGTGTATGACCCTTGGTATTCGGCAGCGTTTTGAACTTCGTACCGTAGATCGTATTATTTTCACAGATGTAAACATAGTCGGCATCTTCCGGAATATCGAGGTCGGAGCAATCGGGGATATAGGAAAACGTCTTATCCTCACTGGATGCAACCTTGATCGCCTCACCGTAGATCTTGGCCTCGTTAAATGCTTTCTTGGCCCACTGACCGGTTACGATGTATGCCGCCTTTTTATTCTTCATCAGGTTCATCGGGATCATCGCAAACTGCTGGTGCGCACCGCCCTGTAAGAACAGTACCTTGTAATTGTCGGGGATGTTCATCAGTTCCCTCAGATCCGCTTCGGCTTCCTGAATGATCGTCTCAAAGACTTTGCTGCGATGGCTCATCTCCATGACTGACATACCGGATCCCTTGTAATCCAGCATCTCATCCGCAGCTTCCTGAAGCACTTCTTCGGGCAGAACGGCGGGTCCTGCCGAAAAATTATAAACCCTTTTCATAACTTCTCCTCCTTAAGTTATTTGATCTTTTTCAAATTAATATACAGCATGGTTAAATAAATAACAAACTAAATTATCTTTTTTAGAGTCCAAAAACATTCTTTATTCGTACAGAACGACCGGCGTTCCGACATGCACCATGTCATAGAGTTTCGCCGCATTTTCCTTGGGCATGTTCACGCATCCGTGCGAACCGTCCGTCAGATAGATGTCACCGCCGAATTTTGACCGCCAGGTCGCGTCATGCAGGCCGTAATGGTTATAGAACGCCATCCAGTAGTATACGAAGGTCGCATAGTTCTCACCGCGCAGCGTCCTGCCCTGCTGCATGAAATAGATCGAGGTGATCATCGAAGGCGTATCGTTGTGATACCGTTTGCATCCGGTCACAACATCGCTCTGCAGCTTCAGCTTGCCGTTCTCGATATAATACAGTTTCTGGTTACTGAGATCGACTTCGACATAGGTATCGCCGACCTCCTCATTGCCGTGGCCGAGGCCTTCCTGGGAATAGATCGGTTTGCGCTGTTCCTTCCAGCCCTTCACAACGGTTTTGGTCAGGGATGCAAGTTCTGCTTCCTCATCCACGATAAAGCCCTTGTTCCTGCTCGGGATCTCAACCGTGCCGCCTTTGAACTTCGTCCATACGCGGTTTTTCTGGTCCGTGTTGAAGATGTCCGACAGCCGGAGCAGGAAATCCCTTACCGCGTCTTCATTGATGATCACATCACCGTTCGCATCGAGTACGGGCTGCTTGTTTGCATCCGTTGCGATCCAGCGCGCGATCTCATGACGGTCCGCCATCAGGGACAGTTCTCCGTCCGTATAGAGCACTTCCGCATTCTGTACCTTATCAACGGTCTCCCAGCGGTCCAGCACGCGTTCCTGCAGGGATGTCGCTTTGGGCGCTTCATAGGCGCCGCTCAGATCACAGAAAGAATCTCCTTTTTTCACTGCGGAT
>JAGCXZ010000311.1 GCA_017961065.1 Lachnospiraceae bacterium | reverse complement strand
GCTTTATCCGGACGCAATCGATTATGACCTTTTCGAAGAGGTCCATAACTACTTTGACATGTTCTATCACTGTGACCTGAGCGAAGAGCAGTATGAAGCGCTGATGCCTTATCTTCAGACGATCGCAAAGGTTGACGCATACGGACTATCGAAGATCAACAACATCTATTTTGACACCCCGGATCATAAACTTGTAAGGACTTCCATGGAGAAGCCTTTGTACAAGGAGAAATTGAGACTCAGGACCTATGGCAGAACCGGCAATGATACAAATGCTTTTATCGAGATCAAGAAGAAGTGTTCCGGTATCGTTTATAAGAGAAGGATCTCCGGAAAGTATCCGGATGCGTATGACTATCTGATCGGAGGATACCGAAGAGGTACTTTTGAGGATTCACAGATCGCGCGGGAGATCGGCGCTTTTATGACGCAATACAAAGACCTGAGACCGGCGATGTGCATCTGTTATGACCGGGTCGCGATGGCAGGGATCCGGGATGCGGAATTCCGGGTGACTTTTGACAGCAACATTACCTGGAATGAAAGGTGCTTAGACTTAAGGAAAGTAAGCGAAGGCAGAAGGCTGCTGGCTGACGGGCAGCGTCTGATGGAGATCAAGGTGAGCAACGCCATGCCGATGGAACTGGCCGGGACGCTCAGTGAACTGAAGATCTTTCCCGTTTCGTTTTCCAAATACGGATCGGGATATGCGGATCTGATGCGGATAACGGCGGAACAGAAGAAAAAGAGGGATGCCGTGGCAGGTCCTGTTGGGGTATACGGCTTCATGAAAGGAGAGGCAGCATATGTTTGATATGATTTTCACATCGATACTGACAAACGGAACATTTACGGGAAGCGAACTGGCTACGGCAACGGGAGCGGCTCTTATATGCGGACTGATCATCGCCGGCGCATTCATGGTGAGGAACAGATCATCGAGAAGTTTTCTGATCACGCTGGTTCTGCTTCCCTCCATTGTGGAACTTGTTATCATCCTGGTAAATGGAAATATCGGTGCGGGCGTCGCCGTGGCGGGCGCATTTTCCCTTGTTCGTTTCCGCTCGGCGCCGGGAAAGGGCCGGGAGATCACGGGGATCTTTCTTGCGATGGCTGTAGGACTTGCAACGGGGATGGGGTATATCGGTGTTGCGCTGCTCTTTTCCCTGCTCGTATCGGGAATTCATCTTATCTTAAATCTGCTTGATGCCGGATCAACTGCAGGCGGCATGAGGGCGCTAAAGATCACCGTGCCGGAAAACCTGGATTATGAGGGAAAATTCGATGATACATTCCGGAAATATTTAAAAAGCTACACGTATGAGGAGGTACGGACGACCAACATGGGAAGCCTGTACCGGATCACACTGAGTGTGCTTCTTAAGGACCGGGTGTCCTCAAAAGCATTTCTTGACGAGCTGCGCTCACAAAACGGTAATTTAGACATCAGCCTCGGCAGAATTGCTGACAGCCCGGAAGCCCTGTGAACAGTGTCCGGCTGAAATCGGCGATCAGCAAAACATAACGGAGGAACAGAAGATGAAGATGAGAATCACTGCAATCATAACAATGCTACTGACCATGACGGCTGCGTGTACGGCCTATGAGGCGACCGGTACTGTCAGTGCAGGATCAAATACAGAAGTATTCGCGGAAGAGACAGAAACCATTGCGGGCATAGGTACAAATACAGGCACAGGGAATGTTGCAAGTGCGGATGGCATCGACCCGGAGAGCCTGTTTACCATAAGAGATCTGGAGCAGTCGCCGGATCTGTCGGAAGCGGAGAGCCTGACGGTGGAAAGCGGGAAGAACCTTACGATCGATACTGCCGGAACCTACGTGCTTTCCGGGCAGGCCGAGGGCAGCTGTGTGATCGTTGAAGCTTCGGAAGAGGATAAGGTGCAGCTGGTCCTTGACGGAGTTACCATCACGAACCGGGATACGCCCTGCATCTATGTAAAAAGCGCGGACAAGGTATTTATCACTCTTCAGAACGGTGCAAACAGTCTGTCGGCAACAGGTGAGTTCACGGCCGACGGCGATACCAATACGGATGCCGTGATTTTCAGTAGGGATGATCTTACGATCAACGGGACAGGCACCCTTACGATCGCATCTTATGACAACGGGATCGCCTGCAAAGATGACCTGAAAGTCACGGGCGGAGGGCTTACGATCAGCTGCAGGGGGAGTGCGCTGGAATCCAAAGATGCTATCATGATCGCGGATGGCAGCATAGAGATCACGGAATGTAACGACGGTCTGCATGCCGAAGATGACGATGACGATTCAAAAGGATATCTCTATATCGGAGGAGGTGTTCTAAGCATCAATGCGGCGGATGATGCAATCCATGCGACAACCGTAGTAAGGATCGACGGGGGTGAGATAAGCCTGAATGCCGGTGAGGGTATTGAAGGTACCGTGCTGTGTATCAATGGTGGGAATATCAGTATTGATGCATCGGATGACGGGATCAATGCGGCGCAAAAATCAAGCGTCCTGACACCGGTATTTATTATGAATGGAGGAAAAGTCACGATCCGAATGGCGCAGGGCGATACGGACGGCATCGACAGCAACGGGGATATCATCATCAACGGCGGGACCATCGATATTACCGGACAGTCAGCCTTTGATTATGAAGGTAAGGCTGAGCTGAACGGCGGGACCGTCATCGAGAACGGCGAGGAAATAACCACCATCACAAATCAGATGATGGGAGGGCCCGGTGCAATGGACAGACACGGCGAACAGGGCGATCCCGGTGCAATGGGCATGCCTCCGGAGAACGGCGGATCCGGCGAGATGTGGCAATTCG
>JAGCXZ010000310.1 GCA_017961065.1 Lachnospiraceae bacterium | reverse complement strand
TATTGGAATAGGTAACGAACGATTCGCGCAGCACGGCCGATGCGCCGGGCGCGTTGACGATCCTTGCGGCGATCAGTCCGCCGGTACAGGATTCCGCACAGGTCACGGTCATCCCGTTGCCCGCAAGCAGATCCACGATGGACTGCTCAAGCGTGATATCGGGATCCGTGGTATAGATCCTGCTGCCGAAACGTTTCTTCAGTTCGTTCACGGTGGGTTTCACGAGCTTTGCCGCTGCCGCTTCGTCCTTGCCGAACGCGGTCACACGAACATGCACTTCACCGGTCTTGGCATACGTTGCGACCGTCGGATTTTCCTGCGAAGTCAGATCGAGGATGGCAGTCTCTGCCTCGCTCTCTCCGATCCCGCACATCTTCACCATCTGCGAATAGATGGCCGCCTGTCTCTGCTTGAGCAGATAAGGCTCCACCTGCTCGGTGAACATCGGTCTTAACTCATTCGGCGGTCCGGGGAGCAGGATCATCGTTTTGCCATCCTTCTCCATAATGATCCCCGGCGCCGTACCGTTCGCGTTCTCAAGCGCGATACTGCCTTCCGGGATCATAGCCTGTTTCCAGTTGTTTTCTGTGATCTTTTTGTTTCTTGTCGTGAAAAAAGAAATGATATGTTCTTTGGATACGGAATCTTCCACCAGCGGCAGGTTGAACACCTCCGCTGCGGTTTCCTTGGTCAGATCATCTTCCGTAGGTCCGAGTCCGCCCGATAAAAGCACCAGATCGGAGCGTCCCACGGCTGTCTTTAACACTTCCCGGAGCCTGTCCGCATTGTCGCCGACAACGGTCTGAAAATAGCAGGTAAGACCCAGGTACGCACATTTTTCCGCCAGGAACGCCGCGTTCGTGTTCACGATGTTTCCCAGCAGGATCTCTGTCCCCACACATACGATCTCAACCGTCATTTCAAACCTCCAAATTCAACCGCGAATGACCCGCGGATCCGCTCATTTGCCCGCGGTCTTCAGCAGATCACGGTTCTTCCAGATATAATCGATCAGCGAAATGATCGTCAGCGCCAACGCTGCCCATTTCAGGACCTCGGAGCAAATGACAAAAGGTTTGATCTGCATACCGCCGACCGACACTTCCAGCTGCACGTTCCCGATCAGAAATCCGATCATGATCAGCTGCACAAGCGTCTTGGCATTGCACCACATGCTCGCCGCGATCACAACACCCTGGTCGCTTGCTATCAGGCGGAATCCGCTTATAATGAACTCACGCGCGATGATGATGATCGCGATCCACGGTTCCAGCCTGCCGAGGTGTACCAGGCAGATCAGCGCGGAACATACCAGCAGCTTGTCCGCAAGCGGATCCATGAACTTGCCGAAATTGGTCACAAGTTTATATTTGCGCGCAAGATATCCGTCAAACAGATCCGTAAACGCCGCAGCGACAAAAATGCCCAGCGCGATCCAGTCTCCTGCCGCGCCGAACAGATCCGTCAGCAGGAAAAATACAAAGAACGGCACAACAGCCGCGCGTATGATTGTCAGTTTATTCGGGAGATTCATCTTTCAACTCTCCAGTCAGATCATATTCATTCGAGCCCGTGACTTTCACATCGCAAAAATCACCGCTCATCAATTCCCTGTCGCTCTTGATGAACAGATAACCGTCCACATCGGGCGCATCCATATAAGTGCGCGCCACATAAACATCTTCTTCGACCAGATGACCTTCCACGAAAGCCTGCAGGGTTCTGCCGACCGCTTTCTCGCCGTGGCGGATGCTGATCTGCTGCTGCAGCTCCATGATCTCATCCCGCCGCCTTTTGGCCAGCTCTTCGTCAATCTGATCGTCAAAATCAGCCGCCGGGGTTCCTTCTTCCCTGGAATACGTGAACACGCCCAGGCGGTCAAACTGCATCTCTTCCACAAAATCCAGAAGTGTCTGGTGATCCGCTTCCGTCTCTCCGGGGAATCCCGAGATCAGGGTGGTCCTGATGCAGATATCCGGGATCTCGGCCCTGAGTTTACGAACCAGCGCCGTAAGCGCTTCCCGGTCGGTCCTGCGTCCCATCCGCTTTAAGATATCATCCGACGCATGCTGGATCGGAATGTCCAGATAGTGGCAGATCTTAGCTTCCCTGCGTATCGTTTCGATCAACTTCTCGTCTATCTCTTCCGGATAGCAGTACAGCAGCCGGATCCAGCAAAGTCCCTCAATGCCGCAGAGTCTCTCCAAAAGTTCCGGCAGCATCTTGCGGCCGTAGAGATCGACGCCGTAAAGCGTTGTCTCCTGCGCGACAAGGATCAGTTCCTTAACACCCTGTTCTGCAAGGTATTCGGCTTCCCGCACGAGCCTTTCCATCGGAACGGACCGGTAGGGTCCTCTCATGCCGGGGATCGCGCAGTAGGTGCAGCACTTGTTGCAGCCTTCCGCGATCTTCAGATAAGCGTAATGTCCGCCCGTAGTCAGAACGCGGCTCACTTCCGGAAGCGGAAGCGCATCCGGTTCTCCGATCCTGTCCGAGGGCGCGTTGTTCAGAACATCCTCTATGACATC
>JAGCXZ010000309.1 GCA_017961065.1 Lachnospiraceae bacterium | reverse complement strand
TATCTTTTCCATCTTTTCCTCCTACTGTTTTGCGAGTGCCTCTGATGCGATATCCGCAAGCAGTCCGGCCGCTGGTGAGAGCGCATTCAGATCAAGTTTAAACTTCGGATTGTGTGCAGCGCCTCCGTTTCCCGTTCCCACATGAAAAAGCGCACCCGGTATCAGCTGCTGAAAACAGGAGAAGTCCTCTCCGCCCATTTCAGGCTGCTGCTCTTTCACGATAAATCCGGTTCTTTCCGCCACCTCAGCGATCCGCTGTGCCAGGGCGCCGTCATTATTTGTGGCAGGACATCCGGAAGTGATCTCGCAGGTCGTTTCATAGCCCTCCGTCTCCAGTTCCTGTACGCGCAACCGGATCTCCCGGTGCAAAACGTGCGTGACATCTTCCGCAAAGGAACGGACCGTGCCTTCCAGAACGGCTTCCTCAGGGATGACGTTCCAGGTGGTGCCGGATGCAACCTTTGTCACGCTGATCACCGCCGGGGTGCCGGGCTGCAGCTTCCTGCTGATGATCTCCTGCAGGGAACCGATCAGTCTGGCTGCCGCGGGGATCGGATCCAGGCATTGCTGCGGAGCGCTTCCGTGCCCGCCTTTTCCCCGTATCCTGATGACAAACTTATCAACGGTTGCGGAAAAAGCGCCTTCGGAGATCTCGATCGTTCCCACCGGAATACCGTTTTTGACATGCAGCGCATAGATCTCCTTAATCCCGTACTGCGCAAGGATCCCTGTCTGTGCGACCTTTTCCCCGCCGTGCGAGGATTCTTCCGCAGGCTGGAACAGCAGATAGACGCTTCCCCGTAAGGTGTCTCTTCTCTTTGCGAGGATCCTTGCGGCGCCGAGCAAGGCGGAAGTATGAAAATCATGGCCGCAGGCATGCATTCTGCCCGGGTAAACGGATGCGTACTTTACACCGCTCTCTTCCGTGATCGGCAGCGCGTCTATGTCTGCCCTTATGGCAATGGCAGGCTTACTATCCTGTCCGGCGATCCTTGCCCATACCCCTGTCGAAAGCGGAAACGCAAGGATCTCAACACCCTCGGTTGCCGCGAGCTGTTCTTTGATATAAGCCGTCGTATCATGCTCCTCAAGCGCCAGTTCCGGGTGAGAATGAAGGTGCGCATAATGGGAAAGCAGCTGCTCCTTGAATTCTTGTTCCGTAAAGCTCATATCACGTAATCCTCCTGGATCTCGAGCAGCTGCGCCGTGCTCAGGAATTTTCTTGTTCTTTCGCTTTTCGGCGCGCGAAAGATCTATTCCGGTGTACCCTCTTCCACGATGACGCCTTCATCCAGAAAAGCCACGCGGGTCGCCACACTCCTGACAAACCGCATCTCATGGGATACCACGACCATGGTCATTCCGTCTGATGCGATCTCGTTCATGACGCCAAGCACCTCGCCGACCCATTCGGGATCCAGGGCGCTTGTGGGTTCATCAAACAGGATGACGCTCGGGTCTACAGCCAGAGCGCGGGCAATGCCAACCCTCTGCTGCTGGCCGCCTGACAGAAAAGCAGGATACGCATCTGCCTTATCCAGGAGGCCGACGCGGTCAAGCATTTCTTTCCCCTTTGATTCCGCCTGCTTTCTGTTCATTTTCTTGACCGTGATCAGTCCCTCTGTCACATTCTGCAGAGCGGTACGGTTGGCAAAAAGATTGTAGTGCTGGAAGACCATGGCGGTCTTTTCCCGAAGGCTCCGGATCTGCCTTTTGGTCACGTGGGATGCATCCACGCGGGCATCATCGATGCGGATCGTTCCCGCCTTCGGCGCATCCAGCCAGTTGAGCGTTCGGAGCAAGGTTGTCTTGCCCGCACCCGAGGGGCCGATCAGTGTTACGATTTCTCCCTTTTTCACGGAAAAATCAACTCCGCGAAGGACCTCGTTATCTCCGTATGATTTTTTCAGACCGTTCACTTCTATCATTTCACTGCCCTTCTTTCATATTTTCTGACACGTCTTTCCAGAAGGATCAGGATCCTTTCCAATGCGAGGCAGCAGATCCAGTAGATCAGCGCTACCACAATGTAGACCTCGAAAAACCGGAAGGACCTTGCGCCCACGATCTTGGCTGCCGCCATCATCTCGATCACGGAGATGTTGAAGATCAGACTGGTCTCTTTCAGCAGTGAGATCAGCGAATTGCCAAGAGGCGGCAGTGCAACCGCAAAAGCCTGCGGAAGCACTACTCTTCTCATGGCCTGCATCGTCGTCATATTGACGCTGTAGCAGGCCTCCATCTGCCCGGCTTCGACCGAGAGGATGGCGCTCCTTATCGTTTCCGACATGAACGCCGCGCTGTTCAGGGAAAGGGCTGCTACCGCAAAAACGCTTGCGGGGATCCCGGTCACGTTCCAGTCGGTTCCAAGGCTCTCATTCAGGCCGCGCAGCAGGAGCGGGATCCCGTAGTATGCCACCAGGAGCTGGACCATGGCGGGTGTTCCACTGATACAGTAGATATACACGACGCAGATCTGGGACAGCACCCTGACGCGGAATACCCGGACCATGGCTACGGCGAACCCGAGGATCAGGGCTATGACCCCTGACCAGAGTGCGATCTTTAAGGTGACCGGCAGATACTTCACGATCTCCGGAATCGTTGAAAGCATGTAATGAATATCAAATATCTTTCCCATCTTGTCCTCTCAGCCGAATCGGCAAAAATTACTGTGTGATGCGGGACTGAACTGCTTCAAGCGAAGAGTAGTCCTCTCCCAGATACTCCTTGCTGATCTCGCCAAGCTTGCCGCTATCCACGAGCTGCTGCAGCGCCTGATCAACTTTTTCCTTTAACTCCTCGTTCTCCGGTGTGTTCGCATAGAGCCAGAACACCGGCTTGGGTTCTTCATCGTTACGCAGGGCAAAATCAATGTTGAGACCCTGCTCGCTGACGATCTTGTTCCCTGTAACGGGGCTGACAAGAGTCGCATCCACTCTGCCTTCCTGTACATCCAGGAGCGCTTTTGTGATATCCCCGTCTCCGTAAACGACCTCAACCGCATTGTTGTGTGATGCATTCCAGGTCTCGATCACGTTCGCATTGGAGCTGCCTACCGCCACCGTCAGGGTTTTTCCGGAAAGATCTTCCAGGCTGTGAATGTCATCCCTGCCCTTGACAAAAGCAATGGCGCCCAGATCCCAGGCATAAGCCGTATTTCCGAACAGGTATTTCTCCTCACGTTCCGGTGTCTTGGCGGCCTGGCTTACGATCAGGTCATATCTGCCGGCTTCCAGTCCCGCAAAAATGGAGGACCATTCCACTGCCTGATAGGTGAATGTCACATCCGGGATCAGTTCGTCCACGGCCTTGGATACTGCAATATCATAGCCGTCCGGCTGTCCGTCTTCCCCGATGTAGTTATAGGGGGCATATGCACCTTCCGTTGCGATCCTGTACTCTTTGACTGCGGAATTCTCAACCGAGGCAACATCCACTTCTGCCGTATCATTCGTTGCTGTCTTGACTTCCGTCTGCTCTTCGCCCTGCTCTGCTGCGGGAGCCTGAGCACCTGCATCTGCCGATGCGCCGCAAGCCGTAAGGCCAAGGGATAAAGCTAAGGTTACTGCCAGTGCTGTGTTGCTGATCCATGTATTTTTCATAATTTTTCTCCTTTTTATCTGTGTGTTCTGTTATTTGTTTCTGTATTGTCGATCCGGACGGATCTGCGTTGCCCTGCAGGTCCTGCCTGTTTTTGGCAACAAAAAAACCCGGCGTCTTCTCTTTGCCGGGCATCCTGACCATTCCTGTATCATCAGCATTCAAATACAACATCGCATGACGAAATATCTGGCCATATGGTATGCCCGGAACTTGGTCATTCGACAACACATCGCGCGATTCTGCTCTGAAGATGCGTAATGTAACATTTCCGATTTCTCCTTTCCTTTCCGAATTGGAGAAAGTGTAACACCATAAACCCACTATGTCAATAGGTATTTTGCAAAAATTTCAAAAAAATAAAAAATACCTGCCGGACAGGCAGATCGCCCGGCCGGCAGGTATGGTTTTCCTTGCGGTTTCCGGTTTATTTTTTGCGGCTCTCATAATCGTCCAGCGCGGACTTGATCGCCTCTTCCGCCAGAACGGAACAGTGCATCTTATAATCCGGGAGTCCGTCCAGCGCTTCCGCAACCGCCGCATTCGTCAGCTGCATCGCCTCCGAGATCGGCTTCCCTTTGATCAGCTCCGTTGCCATCGAACTGGATGCGATCGCGCTGCCGCAGCCGAAGGTCTCAAACTTTACATCCTCAATGACTTCATCGTCGTTGATCTTTAAATACATCTTCATGATATCGCCGCACTTTGCGTTGCCGACTTCACCGATCCCGTTGGCATCGTCGATCACACCGACGTTCCTCGGGTTCCTGAAATGATCCATCACTTTCTCACTGTATAATGCCATATCTTTTGTCCTCCATCGGTCTTACTGTTTCCGGTCCTTACTTTTATCTTTCGTTTGTACTTCCGATCTCCCGTCCGTACTCTATAAAATGAACGGTTTCTTTCCTGCGACCAGATCTCTCCAGATCGGGGAAAAGCTTCTTAAATATTCCACAACTTCCTTTACGGACCGGATGATCTCATCCACATCTTCATCGCTTATGTCTTCTCCGATGCTCAGCCGCAGGGAACCGTGCGCCACATCATGCACTCTTCCGATCGCCAGCAGCACATGGCTCGGATCGAGAGACCCCGATGTGCAGGCGCTTCCCGAAGAAGCCTGGATCCCCTTGTCATCCAGCAGCAGCAGAAGCGATTCGCCCTCAATTCCTTCGAAGCAGAAATTGACGTTACCCGGAAGGCGTTTTGCCGCATCGCCGTTGAGTTCGGAATGCGGGATCTGCTGCAGGCCGGCTATGAGCCTGTCGCGCTTGGCGATCAGCTTTCGGGCGCTTTCATCCATTGCAGAGACCGCATCCGTCAGGGCGCATGCCATGGCAGCGATCCCCGCCACATTCTCGGTGCCGGCTCTTCTGCCCTTCTCCTGCGCACCGCCTTCGATCAGGTTCGTCACGCGGATCCCTTTTCTGACATAGAGAAAACCCACACCCTTGGGGCCGTGGAATTTATGGGCGGATGCGGAAAGCATGTCAAAGTGATCCGTCTGCGCGTTGACCGGAATATGTCCGACCGCCTGCACGGCATCCGTATGGAAGAGCACACCGTGCTTTCTGCAGATCTCTCCGATCTCACGGATCGGCTGGATCGTCCCGATCTCATTGTTGGCATACATGATCGTGACCAGGCAGGTATCTTCACGGATCGCCGCCTCCACTTCAGAAGGTACGACCAGTCCGTTTGTATGTACATCCAGAAGCGTGATCTCAAACCCGTCTTCCTTAAGCCTGTTTAAGGTATGCAGGACAGCGTGGTGTTCAAACGCCGTGGAAATGATATGCTTCTTTCCGTTTTTTTCTCCCAGTTTCGCGGCCGTTAAGATCGCCTGGTTGTCGGCCTCGCTCCCGCCGGATGTGAAAATGATCTCACCGGGTGTAACACCGATGACGCCGGCGATCTGCTCCCTTGCCTCCTCCAGGACTTCCTTTGCCTTCTGTCCCGTTGTATAGAGACTCGAAGGATTTCCGAAGGTCTCCCTGAAATGGTGCAGCATGGTTTCGATCGCGGCTCCGCTCATCCTCGTGGTTGCCGCATTGTCTGCATATATCATAGCTCAGCCACCGTATCCTCATAAGTTTCCTATAAGTTTTTCCTATACCTTGTCTATGATATACTCATATTCCTACCTTGTCAATAGGAATTAAAATTTCCATAAAAAAAGAGAGGCATACGCCTC
>JAGCXZ010000308.1 GCA_017961065.1 Lachnospiraceae bacterium | reverse complement strand
GCTGATGCCGTCGCGGATCGCGGAAAGATCCATGCCAAGCGTCAGACCTACGGCAGTTGCCGCCAGCGCATTATCCACCATATGAATACCGGGGAGCGGAACCCTGACGGGAAAATCACCCTTGGGCGTGTGCACCATGCAGCCGGTCCCTTCCAGACCGAAGCTGACGATATCCGTTGCATAGATATCGAGCGGTCTGTCTGCACTGCCGTCTTTCTGGGCACGCTTTTCCTCATCACTGCGGCAGGATCCGAAGAAGACCGGTTTCGTTCCGTCCACATCCGTGATCGTCCGCAGTCTGTCATCGTTGCCGTTTAAAATGACGGCCCCGTTTTTGTTCCTGTTCAGAAAGATCTCTGTCTTGGCACGGAGTACGCCGTCCAGATCCCCCAGAAACTCCAGATGACAGGGACCGATATTCGTGATCACGCAATGGTCCGGCTTGGCGATCTCACTCAGTCTCGTCATTTCGCCAAAATCACTGATCCCCATTTCCAGGACCGCTACTTCATGCTCTTCCGTAAGCGAAAAGATCGAGAGCGGAAGACCGACCTCGTTGTTAAAATTACCCTGGGTTTTCTGTACGCGGAATTGTTTGGACAGAACGGATGCGACCATTTCCTTGGTACTGGTCTTGCCGACGGATCCAGTCACACCCACAACGGTCACGTCAAGGACGCTGCGATAGAATCTCGCAATATCCTTGAGCGCCTGAAATGAACTCTCAACTACGATATAGTTTCCTTTTACGCCGTTCTTTGTAAACGCCGAATCGCTCAGGTCTTCCTCACTGATCACGCAGAGTGCCCCTGCCTCCCATACCTGCGGTATGAAAGAGTGACCGTCCACACGTTCTCCTCTTGTCGCGACAAAAAGATTCCCCGGTTCGATCTTGCGCGAATCGATAACGACCCCTGTAACTTCCGTAAAACTCGCATCGCCCGTTTCCGGATTATACAGATGCAACTTGCCGCCGCAGGCTTTTGCGATATTCTGCAAAGTAAGTTCCTTCATTTATTCTCCCTCTTATATCCCCTGTTTTATTCGTATTTCTTAAGCGAGATCTCCAGGATCCATTCACACAGCTCGTTGAATGATTTTCCGATCGCTGCCGCTTCCTGCGGGATCAGGCTTAACGGTGTCATGCCGGGAAGCGTATTTGCTTCCAGACAGTAGCACTCTCCGTTCTCTGCCAGGATAAAATCCATCCTCGCGTAAGTCCGGATGCCCAGAGCATTGTAGGCCCGGATCGCCATTTCCTGGATCAGCTGCGTGGCGGATTCGCCGATCTGCGCAGGGCAGATCTCCTTTGTGCTGCCGGCCTGATATTTGTTTTTGTAATCATAGAAACCTTTCAGCGGAACGATCTCAACGATCGGCAGAGCCTTTCCTTCGATCACGCAGTCCGTCAGTTCGCGCCCGGCAATGTATTCCTCAACCAGAACCTTGTCCTCATACTTAAACGCTTTTTTGACCGCCGCCTCATAGGATTCGTGATCCTCAACTATATAGACTCCTATGCTCGAGCCGCCGGAACAGATCTTGACCACACACGGGAACTTCGGCGGTCTCGGATCATCCGGTCCTTCCAGAAGATAACTGTCCGGTGTCTTCACACCGTTCATGCGGAAGATGTGCTTTGTCAGCATTTTGTCCATTGCCAGCGCAGAACTTAAGGAATCCGTTCCGGTATACTTGATATCAAACAGATCGAAAGTCGCCTGGATCTTGCCGTTTTCTCCGCAATCTCCGTGAAGCGCCATAAAAACGATATCCGCGTCCTTACAGATCCGGATCACGTTGGGGCCGAACAGCATGTCCGTCTGGTCCTTCCGGCTTTTCTTCACTTCTTCGATATCGGGTTCCTCTTCCCGGACCGGCGCCACCTTTTCCGCCCAGTCCACATCCAGATCAAAGACCGTATCGGGGTCGCCCTCATATCCGAGGAACACATCCAGAAGTACCGCCGTATGTCCGTTTTCCTTTAACGCCTTATATATCTGGGATCCGCTCATCAGGGAAACATCTCTTTCCGTGCTGATCCCTCCCGCCAAAACGACGATTCGCATTTTTCAACCTCCATCCGCTTTTGATTTTTTCTTTTTGTATAACGAAAATACAATGATCGCGATCAATGTCAGAAGACTTATGATAAGGGACAGGTGCTGCAAAGCCGTTCCGCCGTATTTCACGACAAGATGGCCTTTCTGTCCGTCTGTGGAGACGCGGCACAGTCCGTTCTGTCCCGGCGTAACCAGCAATTCTTTCGTCCCCTCGGCTCCGGTGATGCTCGCCTTGTATCCTCTGTAGAAAACAAACGGCACATCCACATATCCGTAATCCGCATTCAGATCGGTTTCAACGCGGTCCCGTATCCTCTCAAACGGAAGATCGTCTCCGTTGTCTGCGATCAGATGCTCGCTGTCTTTTACCAGCTGTCCGGGATTTTCGACCGTATCGGGCAGCCATTCCCCGGCAATGACATTTGCCGTAAACGGCTTGTGCGAGTAGTAATCATCCGAATAATCATAGTATGTAATGTCCGCGTTCGAGATGAACCGGAATGCAAAAGCAGCCGACACCACCAGCAGCAGGATCGCAAGGACTTTATTGCTGCTTGGCATATACGGCTCCAGTGAGGACTTGATGAAAACGGACAGGATGATCGCGTCGGCCACGGCAAGCATCGCAGTTGCCAGCACGAAGAAACGCCACGGGAACTGGACGAAGGACAGATAATTGTTCAGTTTTTCCCACGGGATCAGGTCCGTTGCAAGGATCGCAAAAAACGATCCGCCGATCAAAAGCCAGTCGGAAAAGGCGATCAGATTCCTGTTCTGCGCGTTCTTTTTGACCAGCACACGGAAGAACGCCAGGATGATCAGCAGAAATCCCAGACCCGGAAATGTCATGGAAAAGATGCAGGAAAACTGCATGGCGGATTCTTCCAGCGTGATCCATGCATGATTCACATACAGCCCCGTTGTAAAGATCATTTCCATGACCGGCAGCCAGTAGAACATGGTCAGGCATGCCGTAACGCCGGCTGTTGCAAGGAGCCTTCGGATCGCAACGGGATTTTCCTTGAAATTCTTCCACTTAACGATAAATGCGACAAACGCGAACAACAGACAGAACACGAACGTATTGGTATGGCACAGCAAAACGCCCGCAAATCCGATCCCGAGAATAAAGGGACGGTCCATGCGTTCATAGATCGTATTGTAAATACCATAGATCACAAACGGCAGGAAAATAAATGCCGTGTACTCTCCGACAGCGCCCCGGATAAATACATCGCCCAGGTAATACGGCGCACTGACCATCAGAATGCCGGCCATGATCGCTCCGTATGTCGATCTTGTCATCTGCTTCACACAATAACGCGTGCTGAGATAGGTCAGGATCATGCATAAAGCCGTATATATATGGTAACAGCTGTTGATCCCGAATCCCATGACGCGCAGCAAAGCCGGAATATAGAGCAGAAGATCCGGATAGAAAAGAGAACTGGCATACCCTGCCCCGCCGAAAAACAGCACATTGATCTTACCGAACGGGCGTCCCATCAGGATCGCTTCCTTCAGGCTTTCAATGCGGAGAAGATGATATTCCAGATCGTGACCGTTGATACAGAGTTTCGTGATCAGCGGACTGCAGACCGCGATCATTAACACAAGGAATACAAATACTTCTATTTTATTTTCCTGTTCCGAAAACCACTTTCTCATATTGCTTCCTGTCATCTGTTATTCACTGAGCAGTTCCGAGAACGACAGCGTTACATCATTGTTGTCGTTTTCCACATAGATCGTATAACTCTTGGTGATGAACCCCGTTTTGCTCAGCGTGATGGTGTGCGCGCCCGTAACCTTATTGGTACTGATCGGCGCAACACCGATATAGTTGCCGTCCAGATAAACCTCTACGCCCTCCGGCGACTGAACGTATATTTTCTTGTTTTCGGAGATCGTCGGGATTTCCGTTGTCGTACTTTCCGCGGGCGCCTGTTCTGCCGCAGGCTGTTCCTCTGTCGTCTGCGGGCCTGTGGGGTTTGTCGTGCCTTCCGATGTTTCTTCCTCTTCGCCTTCCGGAAGCGGATCCAGCGCGATCTCTACATTGGCATAGTCGTTTCCGATCTTGATATTGGTCTCAACGGATTCATATCCTGCCGCCGTTACCTTGATCTTATGCGTTCCGTATTCCAGCGGTACGCGGTCTTCGTAATCCGTGATCTCGCCGTCGATGTAAAGCTGTGCGAATTCCGGGGACAGTTCAAACTGCACATGACCGATCGCCACTTCTTCGACTTCTATCTTGGACAGATCCAGTTTGGTCTCCTTGTCCCGTTCGATCACAACATTATCTTCGCCTGCGTATCCCCTGTTCGTAACCCGGACCTTGTAGCGTCCTTCCGGAACCGGCAGAAGCATCTCTTCCGTGATGGGACGGATGATCTTTTGACCCACTTCGATCCATCCCCCGACGAAATACGCATCGTTCTGGATCCGCAGGTATCCGTGTCCCTTTTCCACGATAACGGAGCACACTTTTCGATTATACCCTTTGATCGTTAAAGTGTCTATATTGGTGATATCCATGAGACGCACCGGTTCGTCCTCCGAGTACGCCATCATGTCTGCGCCGAACTGATAGGTCTCACCCATGATCGTCATGATCTTCCGATTGCTGTCGATCTCGTAATCCGTCATGTTCGTCATCGTCCATGTCTGACCCGAGATCCTGACGCTGTTGATCTTGCCGCTGTGTTTGGAATAGACCACATCCAGAACCTCGCCGTTTGCGATCTCGGCAGCCGTGATGCTGTTGCCGTACTTGTTCAAAAAAGGAACGGTTCCGTCATACGTCAGCTCATAGTCGTCCATCCCGCCCAGATGCCTTACCTGCAGCTTCATTTCGGCGGGATCCTTTTTGAGAAGGACCACGGTATCTGTTGCCTGCAGATCGTCAAGGCTGACGATCTCCTCGGTCTGCGGTGCTTCGGTCTGCTCCGGCTTGCGGTTCTTTCTGTATGCATTTGTGATCAGATAGCCTCCCAGTATTGCGAGGATCGCAATAAAGGCTATGGGCACAATGGCTTTTCTCACGATTATGACTCCTGTGTCTTAAGCAGTTCTATCAGTTTTGCATGTTCGTTTAACGAAGGATCGTCAAGGACGAGCGAAAACAGGTATTGCAGGGCAGAGCCCAGTTCCTTTCCCTGCTTCATGTTCAGTTCGTTCATCAGATCCGTTCCCGTCACGGCCAGGTCTTTCAGGGAAATGCAGTCGTTGTCCGCCAGGATCTCCCGATACAGTTTCTCATAAGTGTCGATGTAGGCATCCGGCTGATGGCGCAGTGCTCTTTTCAGCGCAAACAGGGAAGGCATCAGATCATTTCCGACCGCTACGATGCTGTGCCTGATCGCAGGTTTTGAGAGCTCTGTCTCTTCGTCCGCATGCTCCGTCAGAATCATGACGCGGCGTATGGTTTCGTTATCATACTTTAATCTCTTCAAAATGCCGCGAGCATTCTTCATCGGTAGCAGCAGGATCGAAAGTCTTACATCGACTGCCTTGTCCGCTCTGCAAAGGCTGTGGCCGATCTCGTCTCCGGATGCTTCGTCCAATTCATCGTATTCCTGTAATACGATACTTGAGATTCCCAGGTCATGCATTCCCCGGATCCTGTCCGGATGATCTGACAGCAGCAGCTTCTGTATCTCGGTCCGGATCCGCTCTGCACTGATCTTCTCCAGATTATTGCGCAGTTCCGTGATCGCCCGTTCCGTTTCGGGTTCGATCACATAATCCAGCTGCGCGCTGAAGCGCAGGGCTCTCAGCATCCTGAGCGCGTCCTCCGAAAACCGCTCTTTGGGGTCACCGACCGCGCGTATCGTCTTCCCTGCCATATCATCCATACCGTGAAACAGGTCCACGATCCCCGTTCCGTCGTTATATGCCATCGCGTTGATCGTAAAATCACGGCGCTTCAGATCTTCTTCCAGACTTGTTGTAAAAGTCACGTTCTTGGGGTGGCGTCCGTCCTCATATACACCGTCCAGCCTGTATGTGGTAACTTCATATCCTTCCCGGCCGAACATGACGGTGACCGTTCCGTGCTCGATCCCGGTATCCACCGTCCTGCGAAACAGCTTCTTCACCTGAGATGGCTTCGCGGATGTCGTGATATCCCAGTCTTCCGGGTCCCTTTGAAGCAGAGAGTCCCTGACACAGCCGCCGACCGCATAAGCTTCGTGGCCGGCCTGCTGCAGAGTATCTATGATCCGTTTTACGTTGTCCGGTAAATCGATTCGCATGCAACTATTATACCACATTACCGTTCTGTCCACTCCCGTTCGTGCCCGCCTTCCGGACATTCCGTTTCCTGCCGGCGGCAGATATAAAAAAGGAAGGTCCGAATTGCCGGGCCTTCCCTGTCCTTGTTTCGGTTATTTTTATACCAGACGTACCGTCTCGCGCGCGATCGCAAGTTCCTCATTGGTCGGAACAACCATGACGGTCACTTTCGCCTGATCGGATGAGATCACCCGCTCTTCCCCGCGGCAGTTGTTCTTCTCGGGAACAACATCGGCGCCGAGGTAACCCAGATAAGATACGATCTGTTCTCTTCCGGGCGGGTTATTTTCACCCACACCTGCTGTGAAAGCGATCACATCCACGCCGTTCATGGCTGCCGCATAGGAGCCGATGTATTTCGCAACTCTGTAATAATATGTATCGAGCGTATCGATCGCCCACTGGTTTCCGTCTTTTGCGGCCGCTTCCAGATCGCGGAAATCGGAAGAAACACCGGAAAGACCCAGCACACCGGATTTCTTGTTCAGAACATCCGTTACTTCGGGCAATGTCAGATTTTCTTTTCCTGCAATGAAGCCCAGGATCGCCGGATCCAGGTCGCCGGATCTGGTTCCCATGATCAGACCTTCAAGCGGGGTAAGACCCATGCTGGTGTCCACACATTTTCCGTTCATGACTGCGGAAATGCTGGCACCGTTTCCGAGGTGGCAGACGATCGTTTTAAGAGATGTGTAATCCTTGCCGAGGATCTCTGCAACACGCTTGCTCACGTAGCTGTGGCTGGTTCCGTGGAATCCGTAACGACGTACTTTGTATTTCTCGTAATACTCGTGCGGAAGTCCGTAAAAATACGCTTTCTTGGGCATCGTCTGATGGAATGCCGTATCGAATACCGCTACCATCGGTACGTTGGGCATCAGTTCCTGGCAGGCTCTGATTCCGATCAGGTTGGCCGGATTGTGAAGCGGTGCAAGATCGTTACAGTCTTCGATCGCCTTCATAACCGCATCATCGATCACAACAGACTCTGCAAAGGACTCGCCGCCATGTACGACTCTGTGTCCTACCGCGCCGATCTCACTTAAGGATGCGATCACGCCGTTCTCTTTGTCCGTCAGGCTCTTGATCACAAGTTCTACTGCCACCGTATGGCTGGGCATATCCACCTGTGTCTTGATCTTGTCCTTGCCTGCAGGCTGATGTGTCAGCATACCGCCGTCGATTCCGATCCTTTCACATAAGCCCTTGGCCAGAACCTCTTCGCTGTCGGAATTGATCAGCTGATACTTCAGGGAACTGCTGCCACAGTTGATTACAAGTACGTTCATGTTTGTCTCCTTCTTTCTTTTTTTATCCCATGCCTTTGACAGGCTTTAATATGCTTTGCCCCAGTATACCATGTGTTTGGCGCTCTTGCCGCAGCATACGCAGGTATCCGCGATCTGCTCCTGCTCAAACGGCATGCATCTGGATGTGACCGCAAGTTTCTCCTTGATCTCGTCCTCGCATGCCCTGTCGCCGCACCACATTGCTTTTACGAAGCCCGTTTTCTCCGCAAAGATCTGCTCAAACTCTTCTTTGGTCTTAGCCGTAAAGGTGTTTGCGTCCCTGCGCTCTCTGGCCCGCTCAAGCATATCATGCTGGATGGTATCCAGAAGTCCTTTGACTTTCTCCGGGATCTCTCCGATGGCCACTTCGATCTTCTCGCCT
>JAGCXZ010000307.1 GCA_017961065.1 Lachnospiraceae bacterium | reverse complement strand
TACCGTCAAAGGTCTATATCTTTCAAAGACTTGCCTGCGATCACTCTTATCGCGTATAATTCCGGTTAGAGCGAGTTTCAAAATATGATCTGGAATGGGGTGAGTTATGAAGGAAGCTTATTTTGCCGGCGGCTGTTTCTGGTGCGTGACACCGATCTACAAGATGTACGGCGTGGACCGTGTGATCTGCGGATATGCAGGCGGTGAGGAAGAAAACCCGACATATGAACAGGTAAAACGCCAGGAAACCGGTCATCGGGAAACGATCCAACTCCTGTATGACCCCCAAAAGGTATCCTACGAAAAGCTTTTGGACATTTATTTTGCCAACGTGGATCCGTTCGTTGCCGGGGGACAGTTCATCGACCGCGGATTCTCCTATACGCCGGCCATTTTCTATAAAGACAATGCGGAGAAAGAACTGGCGGAAAAGAAGATCTCCGCTCTGGAAAAAGAAAACGGCAAAAAGGCTTCTGTCGCCCTTTTGCCGTATAAGAATTTCTATGCTGCCGAAGACCGTCACCAGGATTACTACTTAAAGAACCCAGAAGCCTTCGAACGCGAACTGATCGAATCAGGCAGAAAACCCGCCAAGTCATAAATCCGTTCAACCGTACTCATCCTCTCCCCTTCAGAAACGGTCTTGCGATATGAACGTTAAAGAACTCTATGAGGGGTCCCATGAAAAAAGCCGTGATGATCGTTCCGATCCCCGCGATCGTGGGGATTTGTGAAAACAGGCCGCCTGATAGAAGAAACAGACCGATACCGAGCAGAACACAGATCACGTCGGTAATGATCCTGACATACTGGAATTTACCCTTTTTCCACGTGTTGCATATGATAAGCGCAATGGCATCGTATGTGGAAACACCAAGATCAGCGGTCATATAGAAGGCCGATCCGAAACAGATGATAACTACACCCACAACAAGGCAGATCACCCTTACCGTAACAGACGGATCAACGATCAGAGTCTGCAGAAAATCATATGTAAACTGTGTGATATAACCAAGCAGAAACAGGTTGATAAAGGTTGCGATCCCGATATAGTGCCTGTCAAACACAAGTGCGAACAAAAGCAGGACCGCATTGGTTAACACGTACAGCGTGCCGAATCTGATGGGAACGATCGCATCAAGGCCCGCCATGAACGACTGGAACGGATCCACGCCAAGTGCGGCGATCTTAAAGATACCCACACTGATCGCGCAGATGATCACCCCAAACAGGGACATTGCTATACGTTTTGAAAGATTATCTCTTTTCATCATTCGCCGCGGATCGCGTCAACCGCTTTCGATGCGGTGCCGCCGGGGCTGATACTTGCCGGGCGCCATTCGCCGTCTTTCCTGACCATCAGGATGAGCAGCGAACCGTCTCCTTCAGGCGTCTCATACCTGAATTCCGCGCGGTCCAGATCATCGTTATCCGTATTGGCATCCATCGGCTTGCAGCCCATGTGCTCTTCAAGAACCTCGATGTAGCGGTCATACATTTCTTCTTTTTCGCTCGATTCCAGTTCATCGGCCCACCATACGTAGAATCCGCCGAGCGTTTCCGCATCCGCAATACCCTCGCCGAACCAGGAAGCATCCAGTCCGCGCGCCGCGGCAAATTCGGAAACCTCGCCACCCTCGGAAACTTCTTCCGTCTCGGTCCATATGTCATCGCCGAAACTGTCACCGCCGTCATCCTCATCACCGCCGTCGAGCGGATAAACGTTCTCTCCGTTCTGTACATCCTTCAGACGATCCAGAACACTGCCGGATGCGGACTTTTTCTTCCCGCCTTCGCCATCGGAAGAAGTGCTGCCGTTTGCGAGTTCTTCACAGACAAGCTGCATATTGACGCCCATGCCGAGCATATCTTCCAGGTAAAGCACGCCGTCGGAAAGGGTTCCGTCCAGCTCCGCTCCGCCGCCTTCCGCATGGAATTTGTCGCCCTCAAGCGTCCATTCCATCTTGCCGTCTTCGCCGTTCATGTTCAGGATCGCTTTGCCGCCATCCTGCAGTTCAATGGTCACGCCATTCTCAAACAGATCCGTGATATCCATGCTCATGCCAAACATCTCTGCACTCTGCGCCTCATAAAGACCGCTGTTCGGATCGGGCTCGCTGCTGCCGCATCCGATCAAAGCCGAAAGCATCATAACGATACAGAGCATGATTCCCAACTGTTTCCGCATTTTCTTCATTTTCTCCCTCTTTCCGAATGCTTTTTAAGGGTCTCCCCAAAAGCATATCTGTTTCGCATTCAGCGTTTGCTCACGTAACACGCATAGGTTAACGCAGAATTCAATTTCTGTCAATCACGCGAAAATCAAGGGCTGATCACTTCGGCAGGTCCTGCACGGTATCATGTCATCCCCTGATTTTCATAAGAAAGTGGCACCGCAAGGACAAAAAATATACTTTCAAAAAATCTATGATATGATATGTAAGGATAACATGTAACTTAACGAGGTGGATTCATGAAACGACTGATCAAAACAGGGAGCATTCTGGCGGCAGCACTGATCTACGTCCTGTTCACGGCAGGTTGCGGAACGCTCTTCCCCGAGAGACAGATCGGAATAGAAGCCAGATATTATTGCGCCAACAAGTACGGGTTCAGACCGGGGCTTACAGATGTACAACTTCGAAAGGTCGGAGAACTGGAGGGCGTCTGGCACAAAAAGGACGCCGGAACAGCGAATATGTCGTATCTCGGCCGCACGTTTCAGGTATATGTGAGTCTTGAGGACCCCGAAGTCAGGTATGATAACTATCTTCAGCCGGATCTGGAAGAATACCTGACTGCTTACTTTGCCGACGCGCTTGCCTGTGAGGATATTCAGATATGGGCCACGTACGGTGTTCCCGTATGCATGGTGCCGGGCGATGTAAAGACCGTCGAAGATATCTTTGCAAAGTGCGACAATATCGTCCTCTACGTAAGTACGGTGGGTCTCAACAGGGAAAACGCCAAAGATCTTAATGTTACGGAATTCGGGAGCAATACGGAGATCAATATCATTGACTGGACATCAAACGAATGTCTTGCAGACTGGGACCTGATGCGGGAAACCGTGGTCGGCCTGGAGTCTGACAGTTATACGAACGGATTCAGCAAGTTCAGTTCATTTTATCAATACCGTAACGGTGATGTACGATCACTGGAGAAGTAAAAATCAAGGCAGTTCATATGAGGTGCCTTTTTTATATCCGTAGTGTTTTCTAATGATCCGAAGAATCCGCATTTGCCGGATTCCCGTTCTACCCGATCAGCCAGTCGTACATTGCATTCGGCATTTCAAACTCTTTTTCAAAGATTGAATTTGCTGTAAAATACTGTCTTTTCATCATCGAATGCTTTGCATTTACTGCAGTTAATTAAGTTTAATTGATGTCAGTTTGATGTCAAACTATGAATTCGGAGAGTCTTCTGCCTGTATTCAGAAAACATCCAATTCATCTGCCAGCTTATGTATTTTAAAATCTCGTTGGTCAAAGCTACTTTGATCATCTTCCAATCACCTCGGTGATATTATAGCAGAACGTCTCTGGAACTTCCATTAAAATTTCACTATTTTTTCACTATTTTTCATTATCCTTAGTCAATAAAACTGGAAGATAATGTGCCTAACAGGGGGATGTAAGTGTTTAGAACTATTTCCGCCTCATTGCAAAGAAAAAGCGGGGAACATCCCCGCACTTGATGAACCCGGGTCTTTCGACCAGCCCCAGCTAACATCGCTGCTAACCTTGTCTAAAATATACAGGAAATATCAGCATTTGTCAATATTTACCGCAACTGTATCAAGATGGCATTACTATTACAGACATTCTCTATATATGCGTTCCACATCCGAAGCGTTCAGTTTTACATATGCCCTTGTCGACAAGCCGCTGGTCCTTATTGCTTCGGCAGCCATTTCCGACAGCCTTGAATCATCGATCCCAACCTCTGAAAGCTTATCCGGCATTCCCAGTTCTCTGAAGAATCTCTGTGTATGAAGTATCCCTGCTTTAGCCGCTGTCATATCGTCTTCCTGCGATACATCCCATACGTTTCTTGCATACATGGCAAACCTCCCTGCAGTCTCATCCGACAGAACATGCTTCATCCAGGCAGGAGTGAGGATCGCAAGGCCCACGCCATGTGTAATATCATAAAAAGCCGACAGTTCATGCTCGATGGGATGAACGCTCCATGCTCCGCCTTTACCGAAGGTAAACAGATGGTTAAGTGCCAGAGAACCTGTCCACATCAGATTGGATCTTGCCTCATAATTGTCCGGTTCAGCTATAGCGATCGGCCCGTACTTTATACAGGTTTTCATGGCTGCTTCGCTCAATCGGTCTGTAATATATGCATGATCGTTAGGCTGAAAGTACTGCTCCATGATATGAGATAAAATATCTACGGTTCCGGCTGCTGTTTGCCTTTGGGGAAGGGTGAACTGATAGCTTGGATCGCATACCGATAACGTCGGGTACAGGAGCGGATGATTTATCTCCAGCTTTTCTTTTGTTTTTTCATTGCTTATCACAGCTCCGGGATTCATTTCGGAACCCGTTGCAGAAATAGTAAGTACCGTGAAAATCGGAAGAGCCCTTGTAACAAGCGACCTGTCTAGTACAAGATCCCATGGATCTCCGTCATAAAAGGCTGCACAGGCAATGTGTTTTGCGGCATCAATAGAGCTTCCTCCGCCTACTGCAAGGACTGCTTCTATTCCATATTGTTTACATATGGCAGCCCCCATCTTAACTGATGACAGTTTCGGATTGGGTTCGATACCGGGAAGCTCATAGATCTCAAAATCATTAAGGACCTTACAGACCTTATCATAGAGACCGCTAAGTTTTATACTTCCTCCGCCATAGACCATAAGTACCTTATTTCCGAATTTTCCGATCTCCTTATCCAGACATGATATCTGATCCCGGCCGAATCTGATATCCGTCGGAACATGATACTCATAATTGTTCATAACATCTGTCCCCTTTCCGGTGCAATCTATATCTTTGCTTTAAATCTGTCATATCGAAGCGGACTAAGATCAACATCCGTGCTTCCCGTTGCGATAAGCTGGGCCAGTTGATCCCCCGCTGCCGGTCCTATACCGAATCCGTGTCCGGACATGGCGCATGATGTATACAATCCGGAAACTTCATCGATAGCTCCGATCACCGCTACACCATCGGCGCATTTATCGCTCCATCCAGCCCATGTTCTTACAATCTTGGCATTGGAAAGGACCGGAAAATACCTCATGATCCCCCTGCATATACAGGGCGCCGTCTTAGCATTTGACACCGGGGTTCCGTTATCTTTATTGCATCCTTCATAACCCGATGAGCCGCCAAAAACAAACGAACCGTGCTTAGTCTGATGACCGTAAAAATCAGCCTCGGCCGTTCCCAGCATCTGATCGAACATATGCGGTTCAGCCTCGGTCACAAGGCACTCAAGCAATGACCTCGTCATCGGGATATCAACTCCTACGGTTCCCAGTATCGCTCTGCTTTCATAACCTGCGGCAACAAGTATGTTTTCACCTTCAAATACATCACCGGATTCACAGATGACTTTTCTTACCCTGCCCTTAACGCACCTGAGTTCCGTTACCCTTTCCCCTGACATGAATCTGACACCCCTTCGTCTTGCCATCTTATAGTAGCCAAGGGTTGTGGTAAGGGGATTGGCATGTCCATCCGTAGGGCACCAGCTTGCACAGGTAACTTCATCCGAGAGAAAAGGATTAATCCTCCTTACCTCTTCCCCGTCTATCATCCTTACGTCCAGACCGCATTTCCTTGAGTTGTCTGCAAGCTTTGTCAGTATCTCTTTATGTTTCTCATTTTTACCCAGACGAAGATTACCGTCCTGATGATATTCACAATCTGTTTCCAGTTCTTCGGAAAGACCCGGCCAAATATTCTTTATTCCGTACATTACCAGGGGCAGTTCTCTCACATCCCGGCCCGACTGCCTTACGCCCCCTCCGTTCCTGCTGGATCCACCGTTTCCGATATGATCGCTCCCTTCAAGCACGATCACGCTCAATCCTCTTTTCGCAAGGTAATATGCAGCCGAATTGCCGATTATACCTCCGCCGATTACGATCGCTTCCGCATTAGCTTTCATGATGATCGACCTCCCTTGCTTCGTTTGCAAATACATGCATCTCAATTGGACGCATGGGAACCCTGCTTGTGGCAGGTTCAAGTTCTGCCGGAGAGACTCCCAATTCTCTTGCCACAATGCCTTTTACAAGTCTTGAACAGGTCTGTCCCTGACACAGTCCCATACCGGCTCTTAAATATCTTCTGATCTCCGTGACAGTCCACATCCCATCATGTACGGCCTGTCTGATCTCACCCTTTGTTATCTCTTCACAGCGGCAGATAAGCATATCATCATCCGCTCCCGGGACAAATGGACCTATATCTCTTAATCTGTCATTTACACTGTTCATACTGCCGCCTCCTCTGTTTTTACCCTAAAGAATCTGGCTTTCATCGCATATTCCTTAGGGACCCTCATTGTAAGCAGATTTGTCTTATCAAATGCCTTTAAACTTTTAACCGATACTACAGCAGCCTCACAGACCTCCTGCCCGTTCCTGCCAAGAGCGATCCCTTTGGTTCCTTCTGCAGGTAAAGGCAGAAATTCATAAGGAAGCGTGACTGTCGCACTTCCGTCTCCGCAGTCTTCATCTACCAGAAAGATCGCCTGTCCCGAACAGCTTGCCACACACATACCGCAATTAACACATTCACTGTCGGCTACGGCAATAGGAAGTGATGTGATATTATCCCCTATTGAAATACATTTCTTACCGCAGGCATCCTGACACGGGTTACACGGGATATTCTGCGTACATTCTATTACAGGATGAATACCCTTCCTGTGTGTGACACCCGGAAACCTTTCGATCTCGTCGTCACCGACAAAGCCCTTCTTCAGGAGATTTTGTGAAATATCTATCCCTTCTTCGGTTTTTTCAATGTTCTTACCACGGTTCTTCGGTGCAAACATTCCCTGACGCAATCCGTCAAGAGCCTTATCCAGACTGACAAGCTCAGTTTCCATGGCTTTGTCATCTATATATCCAAGATATTCGGCGGCAACAATACCTGCCATTCTTCCTTCTATCATCGCAGAAGATGCTTCCTCGATCCCGGAAACATCACCGGCAACAAATACTCCGGGTATTGAAGTACGGCCGTACTCATCACAGATAGGCACCTGTCCTCCGCGTTTCGGATTATCTTCCATTCCGGCACCCGCCATTTTCAAAAGCTGCGACATGGGCGATAAACCTACCGCAAGACATACGGTATCAACATCAAAATGTTTTTCCGTACCGGGAATAAAGTTGAATTTATCATCTATCTCGGCGATCGTCACACCGGTAACACATTCATCACCTTCCGCACGGACAATGGTATGGGAGAGATAGAAGGGAACACCGGTCCTTGCGACCTTGGCTGCATGTACTCCGTATCCTCCGACCCTCGGTGCAGCATCTACCAGTGCCACAACATCGCATCCGCTTTGCAGCAGCTGGAAAGAAACAACCAGTCCCACATTTCCGGATCCCAACATAAGGATCTTTTTACCGGGCTTAACACCATGCAGATTCATCATCGTCTGTGCTGCACCTGCACCTATAACTCCCGGCAGTGTCCATCCGGGGAATGTTACCATGTTCTCGGCTGCACCCGTAGCGATCACAACAGCATCTGCCTTGTAATGGCAGATCTCACTGCCCATCCGGACTACCACTTCTTTATCCTGATACAGGCCTATGACTGTAGCATTAAGTACTACCTTAACTCCGGCTTCATCAGCCTCATCCAGTAACTGCTGTCCTATGACAAAGCCCCTGACCTTCGCACGGTGCTCCTTTGAACCGAAAAACTTATGTATCTGCTTGAACAACTGTCCGCCGGGCTTTTCATTCTCATCGAATACAACAACATCAAGCCCCTTTTTAGCCGCCTCTATTGCTGCCGAAAGACCTGAAGGTCCGGCACCCACAATGATCAGATCATATCTTTTCATTTCACTCAACCTCCAAACTATTGGTCTTCAAACGGGATCCCGCTTACGCCGTACTGTGTCTGAACTTTCATTCCATCCCTAAGCGGTGTGATACATGTGCGGATATTCGGAACGCCGTCCACGATCATGACACAATCCGTACATCGGCCGATCGCACAAAATATCCCTCTGGGCTTATGATCCTTCTGTGTATATCTGTGTACCATCAGACCCGCAGCTTTAAGGGCTGCTGCGATCGGCTCACCTTCGTAACCTTCTATCTCTTTTCCATCCATGGTAAATCTAACCGTTTTCCCTTTTGGGGGGACTCCCAGAATGGGATGTTCTTCTATTCTCTCTGACATATGATCCGCTCCTCTCATGGCATATCGGGATGTTCCCACAGCTTAAGACTTACACCCAGGCCAAGGCGTTTTGCATTTTCATAGCAGACCTTTCCCCAGGCAACATCTTCTACCGGCATGCCTCCAACCGAATAAACAAATATCTCTTCATCACTGACTCTGCCCTTATGTTTCCCTGAAATGATATCCCCCAGGTCTACGATCTCATCCATTGATATCAGTCCGTCGTGAACCATGTCCGTGAATTTGGAACCGATGATGTTATTTGCTCCGAAAGACGGATAGGGGAATTCTTCGGCCCATGCCTGATACAGCTTGATATTATCAACGACCAGTGAGCATGTGCTCAACTCCCCGGCGTCCATATCGAATGCGCTTACTCCGATAAGCACGGCACCGGGTTTTATCCAGGATTTTTTTACATACGGATATGTAGACGGATCCGTGTTTCCTGAATTTGTAAAGGATACAACATCCGAAGCTCTTATAAGTTCCTCTAAGGTTTCAACTGCCTCTACATGCTTTAGCCCCGGATACTCATCTTTAACATATGATATAAAGTTGTTAAGTGATGTCTTCCCACGGCCCTTTACCAGCAGAGTATCTATCTCGGGACAGACATCCATTATTGCAGCCAGAGAAGTTCGTCCCATAACACCGGGCCCGCATATACCGCACACCTTGGCATCCTTCCTTACCAGATACTTGGCACCGACACCGGGGATCGCTCCTGTTCGGTATGCGCTTAACAGGTTGGCACTCATAAGGGCGAGCGGAGCACCCGTATCCTTATCATTCAACATAACCGTAAGTATAGATCTGGGCAGTCCCTTCTTATGATTTGCTGTATTTGATCCGTACCATTTCATTCCCATAAGATCGAAGGACCCGCCTATATAAGCCGGCATAGCCATAAACCTGCGGTCTTCTCCTTCATCCTTTGGCATATTGGGGAAGGGTGAGGATTTGGGAAATGAAACCTGACTTCCATGTGAGTTATGATTTTCTCCTCCCATTACATAGTCACCGGCATTAAGACAGGTTACAACTTCCTCCATGGCCTCAATACATGCAGACATGTCCTTAACCCCGGCCTTTATCATGTCCTCTTCATTCAGATATAAAAAATCAATTTCCGGATAGCTCATTTTATCGACTCCCTTCCGTTCCTGTCCTCAGATTATCTTTTAAACTGCTATTTCATAAAGGGCTCGTTCCATAGATTAAGTTTCGTTCCTATACCAAGCTCTACAGCTTTCCTGTAGCATTCATATCCCCAGGCAACATCCTCTATGGGCATTCCGCCGCTTGAACACATCACTATCTCTTCAGGAGATCTTCTTCCCGGTGCCAGACCGTTTACGATATCGCACAGGTTCAATACCTGCTCCCTTTTTATCTTTCCCTCTCTTACAAGGTGGATGAAATGTATACCCATGATCACCCATTCCCGCTTTCTTCCGAGCTCGTCGACAGGTCCTCTGGCAATGAAATTGTTCATGTACTTGTCATACATTCCATAATTATCAACTACCATCGTTGTTCCTGTAAACTCGTCAAAATCGCGGTAGAGAAAACTTCCCATCGAGAAGACAGAGGCTCCTTTCTTAAACCAGTCAAGATGAAATTCCTCTGCTTTATCCGGGGTGACCGACATAGCCTCACTGATAACATCCGCATCCGCGCAGGCCTCCTTTAACGTCTCGCATATCTCGATCTCTTTAACCTGTGGGTATCTCTCTTCCACAAACTTCTTAAAAGAAAGTGTTGATGCCGACGTTACGGAGGACCCTTTGATCTTGACCTTATTGATCTCGGGAAGGACTGCCATATAACACATGAGCGCACACTTATTGATCACTCCCGGGCCAAGTATCGACAGGACCTTTGAATCCTTGTTTGCCAGATACCCGGCAGCCATCGCGGGCATGGCACCCGTACGCATTGCACTTAACAGGTTGGCCGACATATATGCTATGGGAGCACCTGTATCAACATCATTAAGTGTTGCCATCAGTATCGATCTGGGTAATCCTTTTTTGAGATTCTCATGATTGGACCCATACCACTTCTGACCTGCGATATGAAACCTTCCGCCAAGGTAGGCGGGCATTGCATTAAACCTTCTGTCCGGACCGTTATCCAGCGGAAAATCCGCTATGTCCTTAGCCTTTGGAAAGTTGATCTGCAAGCCGTGTTCATCACCCTTGGGACCGCCCATGATATAGTCGCCCTTTCCGAACAGGCTCATGACATCTTCCATGGTCTTTACACATCTGCCTGCTTCAAGAACTCCGGCCCTGATCATATCTTCTTCACTTAAATACAGAAAATCGATCGACATAGTATCATTTCCATTCCTTACTCTGTTATTCTTTAAGCTTGGTCCAC
>JAGCXZ010000306.1 GCA_017961065.1 Lachnospiraceae bacterium | reverse complement strand
CCAATATGCATTACTATCATTGATCACGCTAAAACTCAATGATCAGTTTCCAAAAATCATTTAGGGAATTACGGAGATTTTCCATTTTCTGCGTTTCACCATTATCAAATTTCTGACTATGTATCAAGACTTCAGACCCTTTTAACAGAATCCTCGCAAGCGTTTCTGCATCTATGTCAAGCTTACTTTTAATGGAGCCTTCTTCCAATAACCGATTTAACGCATGTGTCATAGGTTCTGTCATCGCCGCAATGGTCATGTCATGTAAGGCGCACTTAACGGTCCAATGAAGCTTGTCAGCCTGCAACACATTGAAATATGTTTCGGCGCTGCGCGCAAATTCATCAAAGAAGCCTTCCATGATCTGATTGATTGACAATGTATCATCTTCAAGGATCATTTTTATCCTAACGGCATAGTCTTTTAGAAATTCTTCCACCACTGCTTCAAATAAAGCTTCTTTTGAAGGAAAAAAATGATAAAAACTTCCCGTAACAATATTTGCTTCGCTAAGGATCATCTTCACTGAAGATTTCTCAAATCCATTTTCAAAGAAAACCTTGGTGGCAGCTTTCATTATTACTTCTCTTGTTTCGCCTCTTTTGGCCATAATTCACTTTCCTTTGTAAGGTCATTAACTGTAATATAGGGATTTCTGTACAATTTGCGCTTTGGAGGAAGTCTCATGATCTTAACCAACGGGGTTCCGGAATTTGAAGCGTCCAGGAGTTTTCTGTCTCCCTCCGTAATCTCATATCCTATTGCACGTTTCGGGCAGGAGGTAACACAAGCCATACAGTTTGCGCAATGATGCCGAAATGACGGTTTGCCGCCTTCCAGAACTATATTGTGGCATGGGCATACCCTGCTGCACAGTCCGCAGGAAATGCAATCTTCACTGATCGCAAAAGGATTGTCCGCATATTTCTGAAGTTCAAGATAAGGTGTCATCACGCGTTCGCGTTTTCTCCTTATCATTCTGCTTGCGCGCGGATAGTCTCTCATTTTTCTTGCAAATATGTCCTCTGCGATCTTCCTCAGCTTCTTCTCGGTTTTGGGAACTCTTAGCTTAGGTGAAGGAAACGGCGGGTATACAATCACATAATTCGCAACGCTGTTAACGATGTTGCCGTACTGTAGCCTTATGCCTTTCCTTTCCAATATTCCGGCAAGTCTTTCACACGCGATTCCACACACAAAGCTTGGCATTGCCACGACAAATACGTAAGCCTTCGGATTTATGTCCAGTTTCTCCACAAATGAAACTGCCGGAGCCGGCATGGTCCAATGATATACCGGATATACAAAACCCACGATCTCACAATTCTTGGCGGTATACTCTGACGGATCTGCTCTCATGGAAACAATCTCCGTATTTCCAAGCCTCTCCGCTATTATGCGTGCTGCACGCATACTGTTTCCGGTTCCCGTAAAATAATAGATTCGTCTTTCCATAATATCCGCTCCCGCAAAATAGAATATCGCTCTACTTTTATGATAATTGCGGCGGCGGATACAGTCAAGGTTTTTTAGAATATCATTCTATTTTTCAGATTTCAGGTTCGATCATCTTTTCCCTGTTCGGATATATCCGATCAGTTCCTCTAAATCATCGAAGTCATCATAATTCCCCATAATTCCTTCCCGATGATAAACGATACCTGCCTGCTCGTTCCGTTCCAGACAATCCACAAGTTCTTCAATGCCATATCGCCTGGCAAATTCTGCAAATGCACGGGGCTTGATCTTTTCCGCTTATTGTGTTTCTTCAAGCGAGAGAGCCATGATCAGTTCCTCACCATCCATACCGCCTGTCTCCCTGAAGCCAAAAGAGTGGTATAACCGGCGGGCTGTATCATTTTCCGGTTCATAGGACGTCCAGCAAAGTTCCGCCGGCCCGCAGGGAAATGTTTTGATATATTCAAGTGCCAGTTTAACTGCTTCCTTTCCATATCCTCTTCCCTGATAATCCTTGTCGATCATAAGGCGCCAAAGGAAATAATTCCCCCAGGCAATATCCGGTGCATCATCCCAGTAATCATCAACGCCAAACCCGATCATCAGAAATCCGACCGGCTTCTCATCATCATAGATTCCAAAAGGAAAAGCATGCCCGTTCGCTGTGATCGTAGTATATGCCTCGATAATACTGATATCATTTCTTGCAACGAAACTTTTCTGTTCATCCGAAACTGTCAGTTTCAGAAGATCCCAAACATTCTTTGCGTTCACTTTCTCTAATCTGATCATAAATCTTTCCCCTTATTCTTAGGATCATACATAACCCATAAGCGGGATTCAACTATTTTGGCATAGAAAAGTCCCCGTAAACCTCTGAGTTTACGGAGAACTAGAAAGAGCAGGTGATGGGAATCGAAGACCTCTTTATCCCTCTTTAGCGACACTGAGTGGAAACGGAATTACATTTGTCGGCTCATGCCGATATGCGTTCCACAAAGTAAGTTTCTGCTGCATATTCATCCAGCTTTCCACAGAAGTATTCGTAGCTTTACTGATCCTTAATGCCATTTCAGGGCTTAACGAAGCCTTCTCATTCACAAATTCAGATAGGGCTTTCCTGCTCACACCAAGCCTGCGAGCTGCGTCTGTTACAGTAAGGCTCAGCGGTTTCATGACGTCTTCCAGAAATACTGTTCCGGGATGTGTCGGTTTTCTCTCCATAATAGTTATTCTCCCATTTAGTGATATCTGCATTTCATTTAGTATTTTAATATCCCAAAAGAGACACCGGCAATACAAATGCATCATCGTTTAAAACACGGATTTTTTCGGCATTGTCGATTACCATGCCTTGTTGAACAGGCATATTATACTTTGCAAGTACATTAAAGTTTTTCGTTGGTTTGTTCGGTGCGATCCCTTTCTTAATCTCTACAGGATATAATACTCCGTCTTTAACCAGCAGGATATCAACTTCTTTTTTGTCGATATCTCGATAGTAGTATAGATACTGATTCGGCTCTATTCCATGATTATAAAAACTCTTTATCACTTCACTAACTACATATGTTTCAAAGAAAGCACCGCTCATAGCACAATCCATCAACATCTGCGCATTGGGCCACTTACAGAGGTATGCGCAAAGCCCTGTATCCATAAAATACATCTTTGGTGCCTTGATAATGCGTTTGGATGCATTTGCCATATATGGTTCAAGAAGATAAATTATGCCCGAGGTCTGCAATATTGAGATCCATCGTTTGCATGTATCAACATTTATTCCTATAGAACCGGAGATTTCACTGTACACAACTTCCTGCGCTGTTCTGAGAGCTAAAAGGGAAATGAACCGGCGAAACTGCATTTCGCTGGATGCGCTTATAAGCTTTCTCACATCTTTTTCGATATAAGTATCTATATATGCTTTATAATATATATCTCGCTTCGATTCTCCTGTACAGATATCCGGCATGCCGCCCTGAAAAATATCTTCAAATACCGAAAGGCTGCTTCTGTAAAAATCCTTGTTAACACGTTGTTTGTTCAGGTATGCCTGAAGGTCGATATCAAATAAAGATCCGCTTACACCACGTTTTTCCGTCTGTGTAAAACCTGACATATTGATAACAGCAGTCCTTCCGGCAAGAGACTCCGATATTCCTTCCTGAAGTTCAAACTGGTTCGACCCTGTCAGCACAAACATCAGCCTTCTCGGCTCATTATTCTTCATCCATATGCGTCTCTGTCTGTCAACTATTTTCTTGATCTCGCTAAGCAGCCCGACAGCTTTTTGTACTTCATCTATGATCAAAGGCCATGGATGAGATTCAAAGAATGCTCTGGGATTTGATAATGCCATGTCCAATTCTTCTGCATCATCAAGTGTCACGGTTTCAAAGGTTTCTCCGAATAATTGATTCACAGTAGTTGACTTGCCGACCTGACGACTTCCGTATATGGTTATTACCTGAAAAGACTCTGCTGCATCAAGCAATATTTTTTCAATATCTCTGTTAATATACATATCTCTTATTTATCCTTTGAGACAATGATAACATACCGTTTCGATCAAATCAATACTCGACTATGGTTTTAATCGCATATACTTTGTCCGGGAACCAGAGATTAAGTAGACATGTCAATAAGAAATGACTCGACGTATTTAGCGCTAAGGCCCGTTTCTGTACCATCAGTTCCCTGATCGAGAACGGGGCGGATCCGCTCCAGGTACAAAAAGCTGCCGGACATGCAAAACTGTCGATGACGGATTACTACTACTCATGCTTTACCCTTCTATCCACTGATGCATTCCGCATCCGAATCTTTCATTCGGTCTGCTGATGAAGCCGTATTTTTCATAAAATGCTTCTTTTCCTTTTGCTGCCATAAGACTGATCATGATCTTATAGCCGGGCTTAAGGGTACTTCTGATATGATCCAGGATCTGATTGACCACCAGACTGCCCAGGCCCTGTCTCTGGTACTCCGGGCGAACCATTACATCAGCTATATAAACGACGTAGCCCTGATCACTGACTATCCTTCCGACTGCGATCGGAAGATTGTCTTTTCTCAGACAACAGATATAGGATGAATGTTTCAGTCCTTCAGCCGCCTGGTCAACTGGAAATAAAGAAAAGCCCACAAGTTTTCGTATTTCCATATATTCTTCCGCTGAAATATGGTTTGTTATAACATAGTCATTTTCAGTCATCATGTTTGTCACCTGCCTGCTCCGATTTGTTGACTCCATCTATCATTATAATATTAAAAAGTGAAAATAAAAAAGCCCGTATTTACGGGCAAAATTAAAATGCGGTGATGGAAATCGAACTGTTTGGTTCACGGCAAATACTGATAAAAAGAAAAGACCACGCCTCATATTCGCCGATTAATCCGGATTCGTTCCACATTTCTTCAGCTGTCATTGTCAGTTTATCTCCATTCCGGTTCATTTTAGTATTTTTTTGAAACAGATGATCCTGTTTTCCTTACCAAGTTTCCAATTTAATCTGCAAAAGGGGATTTTAGAAAACATCCCAATGAATTCTATCCTTGATATCAATATCTTTCTGCTTAGGAATTAATGCTTTTTCTTTCGGTCTTCCCATCCCAATAAAACACGGCATATAGTATTTCTCTGGATAACCAAGTACTTCCTTTGCGTGTTCGCTCTCATTTCCAAGTGGGATACGAAGATTACATCCATATCCTTCAGCCGTTGCAGCAAGAAATATATTTTCAATGCTGCACCAAATTGATGCAAACCCGTTAAGATGAGATATATTCTCAGGATGTAAAATATCCGTTTTTTGCTTCAAAAGTGGCAAAATGATTGCAGACGCATCAAAAAGCATTCGATACTGCTTGGGTACTGCATTACGATAACACTCCTGCTGCAGACTGTCATTCAGATTCCAATCTTTAATTAACTGATTCATATCCTCGTCAGATATTCCCTTCGGAACTATGTCAAGTAGTCGCGCGGCAGTCTCACGATCTTTAACAATAATGAAATGCCAATCACGCATATGATCATTGGTAGGAGCTTTCATCGCAGCAGAAATGACTCTTTCGATAACCTCCTTCGGTATGTCCTCGGACTCAAAGTCACGGATAGTTCTTCTTTTCTCTATAACTTCATAAAACTCCATACAGTCTCTCCTCCCTGAACATATAAACTGAAATATATTCCTAAATAACGTGCTAACACTTCCTCCCGACAAACCGGAATTTGTCGATTCCTTCTAAACTATAATATCAGAAAACCGTTTCGGATTACAAAAACATATACCGGAGTTATTATCTCCGGTATATGTCACAAATGCCATATTTATGGGTTAAATATGTATTTTAGATAAACAGACTGATATCCGATGTCTCTCCTGACCCGATAAATGTTGCAACTCCCCCGAGCTCAACGCCGTCAATCAGTTCCTCCCGTCTGATTCCCATTACATCCATGCTCATCTGGCAGGCAACGATCCTGACACCATGATCTCTGGCATCTTCAATCAGTTCTTCAAGAGATGAGATTCCCTTACTCTTCATGATCCCTCTGATCATCTTACTGCCCATTCCTAGCATATTCATACGGGAAAGACCGAGTTTTCTGCTCCCTCTCGGCATCATAAAACCAAACATCCTCTCTATGATGTTCTTATCGGTTTTCACCTTTTGGGGCTTTCTGAGAATATTCAGCCCCCAAAATGTAAAGAACATCGTGACTTTCCGCCCAAGGCTGGCGGCTCCGTTTGCAATGATAAAAGCAGCAATGGTTTTATCAAGGTCTCCGCTGAACACGATAAACGTCTTATCATCACCCAGCTGAACATGCTGACTGTTTGACGCGGATACAACATTCTGTTCTGCCTGCGCCGGTTTTTTTCTGATCCTGGCAGTTATGACTCCGTCCGAAGCATCGAGGGAAAGCATTTCATTTCCGGTCCTTTCTGTCCAAACACTGATGTCCGAGTAAAAGGCATCTTCCGTTGCTTCTACACGTATAATACTTCCATCAGGAAGCTCGCGCAGGGTATCCGCTACTTTTACGATTGGCCCCGGACACCGTAATTCCCTGGCATCTACATACACTTCCTCTGTCCGGGAATCTGTTTCTGTTTCCGGCTTTTTGGAAACATGCCCCAGGTCCCCCTGATCTGTTTCGATCAGTTTTCTGTATTCGTTGTAACCACCGGTCAGATTATAAACATCATATTCTCTTTCCGCCAGGATCTCTGCAACTTCTTCACTGAAGCTTCCTTCCCTGCAAAATACATATACGGGCTTGTCTTTCGGAATATCATCAATTCCTTTGGGAAAGGCGCTAAACGGGATATTCAGCGCTCCTTCGATCCCACTGACGATGATCTCGTCCGGTTCCCTGAGATCCACTAATGTAACTTTCCTGAAATCGAGGGTATTGAATGCATCTGCCGTGATGTTTTTGTATGTTGTTCCCATCAGTCTCCAACCTTTTTGATATATAGTTCAAATGTGCCATCGCCGTTATCATCAAGTCGAAGCACTTCATGGCCTTCCTCTTTGACACTTCTCGGCACATTCTGTACAGGTTCCCCGTCATTCAGATGAACCTGTAAGATCTGGCCTTCATCTAGTTCCTCAAGCGCAACTTTTGTCTTAACAAATGTCACGGGGCAGTTTACATCCGTAATATCAACTGTATCATCCACTGTAAAATCGAGATCTGCCATTTTTATATCCTCCTACACGATCGATAACTCTTCTTTTCTGACGATCTTTTCACCGTTTTGCGATTCTATATGAAACGCATTCAGCACAGGTTTTCCTTCCTCCATCAAAGACAGGATCAGATAACTTGCCTTGCTGTCATTTGCCAGTTTTTTGTCCTCTTCGGAAGGACGGGAAGGTGATTCCGGATGGGAATGCCAGTTTCCGAGCGGTTTGATCCCATCTGCGCGCATATCCTTGATCGCTGCAAGCTGCTCTTTGGGGTCGATCGTAAAATGCTCATTCGTATGATCCGAATTTGTAAGGATATAGACCTTTGATATCCGTCTTATTCCGTCTTCCCCGTCCTCACCCGCGATCAGCCCGCAGGCTTCTTCGGGCCGGACATTAAGAGCATGTTCTAATATTTTGTCAAAATCACTTTGTCTGATCATTATTTTCATGGTAAAACTCCGTCAATGCAGGTCACAAACAGCCTGCTCGTAGTCGATGAGTTCCGTGATGGTCGGCATATCGGAACATACCGCACATCCCTTCCCCCGGGGCGGAAGCTTGATCTTATGGAACTCCATCTTGATCGCGTCATACGTAAGAAGATAACCGACCAGAAGATCGCCGACTCCCGTGATATACTTGATCGCTTCCATTGCCTGAAGAGATCCGATGATGCCGCCCATGGCCCCTATGACTCCGGCCTGTTTACAGGTCGGAACCGCATCCTTCGGCGGGGGATTTTTAAAGATACATCTGTAACAGGGGCCTTCTCCCGGAAGGATGGTTGTAAGCTGTCCCTTGAACCGTATGATCCCCGCATGTGAAAGCGGTTTCTTAGCCATGACACAGGCATCATTGATCAGGAATTTCGCGGGAAAATTATCTGTCCCGTCAAGGACAAAATCATAATCGCTGATCAGATCCATGATGTTAGAGCTGTTCACAAACTGATAATAGGTGTTGACCGTAACATCCGGGTTGATCGCACGCATCGTTTCCGCTGCAGACTCCACCTTTTTCTTGCCTATATCGTTTGTTGTATGAATAACCTGACGCTGAAGATTGGAAAGATCCACAACATCGGCATCAACGATACCGATCGTCCCCACGCCGGCTGCTGCCAGATACAGTGCCGCAGGGGCCCCGAGTCCGCCGGCTCCGATGATCAGGACCTTTGCATTCAGCAATTTCTTCTGTCCTTTGACACCGACTTCTTTCAGGATGATATGCCTGCTGTAACGTTCGAGTTGTTCATTGGTAAATGCCATTACCTTCCACCTCCCATGAAGTAAAGGAACTCTACCTCATCGCCTTCAGAAAGCACATGGCCGTCAAAAGAATCATTGTCGATGAACTCCTCATTAACGGATACCGTTACATATTGCGGTGTTTCCACCTGCTCCTGTTCAATAAGCGCAGAAACGGTAAGACCGTCTGCCACCTCTTTTTTTTCTCCCGAAACCGTGATCTTCATCTTCTTCCTCCTAAATCATGTAGTACCATTCGTCGCCCTGCGCGAGCTCTTCGCTCTTGCGCCGTTCTCCGTCTGTCCTGTATTCCATCTCCAGATTTTTCATGCTGACTCTTGTATCCGGATCAATGGATCTTGTGATAAATGCATTACCTCCGATCACCGCATTTTCCCCGATGACCGTATCCCCGCCGAGGATCGATGCATTTGCGTAGATTGTGACATTATCGCAGATGGTCGGATGTCTCTTTTTGCCTGAGAGCTTCTGTCCGCCTCTCGTGGAAAGCGCACCGATCGTTACACCCTGATAGATCTTTACGTTTTTTCCGATCACCGATGTTTCACCGATCACAATACCGGTACCGTGATCGATAAAAAAATACTTATCGATCGTCGCTCCCGGATGAATGTCTATTCCGGTCCTGGAATGTGCATATTCCGTCATAAGCCTCGGCAGAACAGGTACATTTTCAAGATACAGTTCATGAGCGATCCTGTAGATCGTGATCGCCATAAGCCCGGGATATGCAAGAATGATCTCTTCGAAGCAGCCGGCGGCAGGATCACCGTCAAATGTTGCCAGAAGATCCGTCTCGATGTATTCCCGGATCTTCGGAATGCGTCCGAAAAAAGCTTTACAGATACGATAGCTCTCCAGTTTTCTTTCCTCATCGCTCATCGTGCCGCGCTTCGTACAGTAATCCAGCGCCAGATAAACCTCTTTGCTCAGTTGATAAAAGATATCCTCGATGATCACCGCAAAACTGTTCTTCGGATTATAGATCTTGTAGGACCTGTCGCGGAAATATCCGGGATAGATGATACGAAACAGATTCTTCACAAGGTCATGTACTTTTGACTTGTCGGGTTTGTTGTAAATATCGATCCTGTCGATATTCTTTCCGCCGTTAAAATCTTCCAATATGGTCCCGACGATACTTTCTATCTCTTCTTCCTTTATGATATCGTTCATCTTATCCCTTCATCTTTCCGAATTAAGCGAATGTTCTGAGTACTTTTACCAATGCGTCAATATCGTCCGGTGAATTGTATAATGCGATCGTCGGTCTCACCGTACTTTCATAGCCGAAGCGTCGCAATACAGGCTGCGCGCAGTGATGACCCGTCCGAACGGCGATTCCGTATGCATCCAGACGTTTTCCGACTTCCTCATCCGAATAACCGTCCAGTTTGAAAGCCAGAGCGGAAGCTTTGTTCAAAGCCGTTCCGACCAGATGGATGCCTTTGACATTCTTCATTTCCTTCAGGGCATACTGGAGCAGTTCATGCTCCCACCGGTATACACACGGCATGCCGATTTCCGAAAGATAGGTAAGCGCAGCACCAAGGCCTACCGCGTCGGCAATACTTCCGGTTCCTGCTTCGAATTTGTTGGGTGCCGGATTATAGATCGTACGTTCAAAAGTCACATCGGCGATCATATTCCCACCGCCGTGATACGGCTCGGCCGTCTCAAGCAGTTCTTTCTTACCGTACACCACGCCGATTCCTGTCGGCGCAAAGATCTTGTGACCGGAGAACACGAAAAAGTCCGCATCCAATGCCGATACGTTTACCGGAATATGTGCAACTGACTGCGCCCCGTCAATGAGAATACGTACGCCGTGCCTGTGCGCGATCGCGATCAGTTCTTCAACCGGTGTTACCGTTCCGAGCACGTTTGAAACGTGTGTAACCGATACAAACTTCGTTTTCGGCGTAAAGAGCTTTTCATATTCATGAAGAAGCAGTTGTCCGGTCTCATCACAGGGAATGACTTTGATCACGGCACCTGTCGCTTGTGCCACCAACTGCCAGGGGACAATGTTCGCATGATGCTCGAGTATGGATACGATGATCTCGTCACCGGGCTTGAGGAGTGGTTTCACATAAGCATTCGCAACCAGATTGATTCCTTCGGTTGTGCCTCGAACAAACACGATCTCTTCAGATGACGGTGCACCGATAAAATCTCTTACGATATCTCTTGCACCTTCGTAAGCATCTGTCGATCTTGCGGCAAGTGTATGCGCGCCTCTGTGAACATTGGAATTCTCGTGTTCGTAATAGGTTGACAGTCTGTCAATAACAACCTGCGGTCTCTGTGTTGTAGCACCGTTATCCAGCCATACCAACCGGTTTCCGTTGATCTGTTCCTTTAAGATCGGAAAATCATCCCTGATCTGGGCAAGCGTCTTGCTGCCGATCCTGATCGAATCGTTTCGCGATGTGGCTCTTGTCTCTTCCTTTTGAAAGGATGTGACGTGATCTCCGCCAAGAGACGTAGGCGCATCGATCTTACGGTCCTTCTCTTTCGCCTGTTCCTGCGACATCACAGCCGGAGTGTATCCGACAGTTTCTGTGGAAACGATCGCAGGCATATCCTCTGTACCCGGCAGAAACTCTGCCTCGGGTGCATTTGCTTGTTCAACAGACAAAACATAGGGTTCCGTATAACCACTACCGTAAGCAAACGGATGCTCCCAGTCAAAAGGTTCTGCTTCAGGTACGGACGCAACCGGAACATTGGTCTCTGGAACGCCGTAGACGCCCTCTGTCAGGTCAGGAAACAATTCATTCGCCAATATACTGATCTCACCGGCGTCAGGAACTCCCGCAAGATTTTCAATCGTAGTCATAATATTCACCCACCTCTACATCTTCAAGAACTGCGATCGCATCATCTGCAAGGATGGCTGCCGAGCAATATAAAGACAGAAGATAGGATGCTACACCCTTATCGTCGATTCCCCTGAAACGTACGGACAGCCCTCTGGAATGTTCATTTTTCAGTCCTGCCTGGAACAGGCCGATAACACCTCTCTTTGCTTCACCTGTGCGGATCAGAAGGATATTGGTCTTGCCGCTTTCAGACTTGGGATTCTTAAGTCCGTCAACAAGAAGTTTATCCGTAGGAACAACGGGAATCCCTCTCCATGTAAGGAAGTTTCCTCCGGCAATGTTAACAACTACAGGCGGAACACCTCTCTTGGTGCATTCTCTCTCAAACGCTGCGAGTGCTCTGGGGTGTGCCAGGAAGAAAGAAGGCTCTTTCCATACCTTGGAGATCAGTTCATCCAGATCGTCAGGCGTGGGGGCACCGTTTCTTGTCTGTATCCGCTGTGAATCGGCTACGTTTTTCAGAAGACCGTAATCATCATTATTGATCAGCTGGCTTTCCTGGCGTTCTCTCAAGGATTCGATCGCAAGTCCGAGCTGCTCCTGAACCTGGTCATACGGTGCACTGTACACATCCTCTACTGCCGTGTCCACATTGATGATCGTTGAAATGGAGTTCAGAACGTATTCACGGGGTTCAGTCTCATACTGAATGAATCCCTCGGGAATGATGTCTGATTTCTTGGTCTGGCTGCAAAGTACATCCAGCGGTGTCTCGCCTTCAACAACCTTGTTCACTCTGTAAATACCTGTTTCCAGTCCCTTGAACTCCAGGAACTTTGTGAGCCACTTGGGTGTCAGTGCTCCGTACTGGGGCTTTGTCTTGGTGATATTCGCAAGATTATAAGCCGCTTTTGCTCCGAGCGCATTGATGCCGACACTCTTGTTTTCTGTTTCCTTTGCCATTTTGGTTTCCTCCTTTTGTAAAACGGTTATGATGTTGTTTATCAGAGCCATGCTCCTTCATGCGACAATATTAGATCCTTCATCGCATCAAACCCGCCTTTTAAGTTGTACATTTTTCCTTCATACCCTGCCTCACGAAGCGTGTTGATTGCCAGAATACTGCGTTTCCCGGATCTACAGATGAAGATCGTGTCAACCTCCGGATCCAGTTCTTTCATTCTCCTGGCCAGTTGCCCGATCGGAATAACGATCGCATTCGGGAATCGCATGATCGCACGTTCATGAGGTTCCCTGACATCAATGATCGTCATCGGGTCTCCTCCGTCCATCCGCTTCGTCAGTTCTTCCGGTGTGATACCCTCAACAGGTACTTCATCTTCCGATTCTTTCAGTCCGCAAAAATCATCGTAATCAAAATCCTCAACAGACAGGATCGTCTTGGACAGTCCGCAGAGCGGGCATTGACTGTTCTTTTTGATATTCAAAATCCTTGATTGCAGATACAGGCTGTCTACTGTCAGCAGTTTTCCGTCGAGATGATCCCCGATCCCTATGATGAGTTTTAAAGCTTCATTTGCCTGAATGCTTCCGATGATGCCCGGGAGCGGACTGATCGTTCCCCCTTCTGCGCATGTCGGTACAAGACCGGATTCCGGCGGCTCGGGATAAAGACATCTCAGGCACGGACCGCCGTTATGATTGAATATCCCCACCCGTCCTTCATATTGATAGATTGCGGCAAATACCAGCGGAATATCCAGAAGTGCGCATGCATCGTTGATCAGATATCTCATCTTGTAATTGTCGGTACAGTCTATGACCAGATCATATCCGTCAAAGATCTGCTCTATATTCTGTGCATCGAGCCTTGTATTTTCAGCTTCAAATTCAATGTTTTTATTGATGTTCCTGACCGTATCCTTTGCAGATGCAACTTTTGGACGCTTTACATCCCGGCTGCTGTGGATTACCTGGTTTTGAAGGTCTTCAAGCGCCACTTCATTTTCGTCGACAACCTTGATCGCGCCGACACCTGCCGATGCAAGATACTGTATCACAGGGGACCCGAGAGCTCCTGCACCACAGACAATGACTCTTGCTGCCTTGATCCTCTTTTGCCCTTTTACACTGATCTCTTTTAACAGAAGATGCTTTTCAAACCGTTTGATCTCGTTATCATCAAGCGTCTGAGCCTTCATTCTTGCATCATTAATGATGCTGTCAGATGACGCACCGCCTGCGATTGCGGGGAGGATCAGAATATCGTCTTCTTCCGAAAGCTTTTTGTACCACATATCCGTTGAGGTACGATCCTCACTACCAACATAAATGCGTACAAAACTCCGAAGATTTTCGTCCTTATCAAACAACACCGTTCTGGCGTCGGGGTATTCATCCGTCAAAAGCTTTAAGGCAGACCTGATATCGCCCGCTGAGGTCTCTATCACATGATGCTTACCAAAAAAGTTTCTTAATGTTGCTGATATATAAACTTTCATGTTCCATCCTGTCCTTTAATCTTCCTTAATATATCCTTTGGTCTTTACCGGCTTACCGTTCTCAACAGACATAATGATGTACAGCATCCGCGGGATCATATTGTCCGCATCTTCTTTTGACGGCACCGGAGCGCAATCCGGATGGGAATGAAAAAATCCCATAATTTCATATCCTTTGTCTGCCGCCCTTTTTTCGATTTCATACAGTTCCAACGGATCGATCCTGTAATGATTCAATGCCCGGCCGGAAGAAACAGTGTTGTTTGCAAAATAAACATCTTCGATCCGCCCGGTCGATGATGCCAAAAGCACGCCGCAGCCTTCATCCGGATATGTCTTTTCTGCATATTTTTTGATCTTCCCGTACGCTGATCGGGTAATCTGAAATACTGCTTCCTTCATTACTTGCGGCTGCTTTCTATCGCCTGCGTGAAATCTTCGATAAGATCCTCGATATCCTCGATCCCGACACTTACTCTTACAGTATCTTCATGGACGCCTGCTGCCTCCATCTCCTCACGGCTTGCCTGAACATACAGAGTGGAAGCCGGATGGATCACAAGTGTCCTGATATCTCCGATGTTGCTTGCGATACAAACACACTTAAGCGAATTGATAATGGCAAATGCCCGTTCTTTTGATCCGGCCCTGAAACTTAAGATCCCGCCGCCGTATCCTCCCAGTTCGCCTTCAACATACTTGTGATATGGATGGTTTGGCAAAGTCAGATAATTGACTTCTATCCCGGAAAGCTTGTCCAGAGCATGTGCCAGTTTGTCAGCATTGCTGCATATCCTCTCCATGCGAAGCCCCAACGTGTCTGTTCCGATGTAACTTAAGTACGCATTAACGGGCGCCATACAACCGCCCAGGTTTTGCCATATGTCTGTACGCAGTCTCAATAAAAACGCCCTCTGCCCGTATTTCCTGTAATCGGAAAGGGCCGTGTGTTTTTCAAAATCCCATTTGAATTTACCGCCATCCACGATCACGCCACCGATTGAATTTCCTCCGCCGTTCAGATATTTGGATGTCGAGTGGATCACAGCATCTGCTCCAAATAAAAGCGGATGCGCTATAAACGGGGTTGCCGTTGTTGAGTCCACAAAAAGAGGTATATTGGCCTCATGAGCAACCTTTGAAGCGCCTGCAATATCCACAACCTTGAGGGAAGGATTGGAAATCAGTTCCGCAAAGACCAGCCTCGTCTTTTCATCGATCAGCGACTTCAATGTACTTTCCGACAGATCAGACGCATATACAGTGTGAATACCAAGTTTTTCAAGATCGTGGAACAATCCTATCGTTCCGCCGTAAAGTCCGCTTCCGGTAATGATCTCGTCTCCGCTTTCACATACCGCCAGGATCGCAGCCGCAATGGCTGACATTCCGCTGCTTGTACATACCGCTCCAACGCCGCCTTCCAGCTCGTTGATCCTTTGTTCAAATGCGGCGATCGTGGGATTTCCGATTCTCGTATACGCATATCCCATCTTCTTATGCTCAAACACCTTTTCCAGATCCTCCATACTCTCATACCTGAAGGCACTGACCTGGGAGATTGGCGGAAGCGTTTGGCCGGATTCGAATCCCTGTGAAGTTTTTCCGTGAAGCAGTTTCGTGTTAAAGCGCATATTCTCGTATCCCTGCTGGAAATAATGGATATTTTTCGCATTATATAACTATTCACCTACTATGTCAATAGGCTTTTAAACAAAAAAATATTCTGTCTTTCGTTTACAAAATATTTCTGTCCTGGCGATATTGCTTCATGTACTCTGCATTGATATCTTTTATCTCTCGCTTTCCGTCTATGTAATCCTGATAAATTCCCCAGGGACTTCCTCCGCCAAGCCAGCACGAGGAACAGTTTTCACATCCGCCTCCACAATCAAGCGATGACTTGATGATCCGTTCCCGTTCTTCTCGTGTTGTGTCTTTGATCATAATTGATTTCATATGGATCCTCCTGTTTCATAAGTGCTTCTCCATTAATATATCTTTCCTTGTTCTTTAACCATCCTTAAGTTCTGTTCTTTCTCGAAGAATGCCCCTTTCAATCGGAGATATTCCTCTTCGGTACATACCTGTTTACACATTGGTTCAAAAGATTTTGTAATTTCAAAACACTCCTTCATATTCTGACAGGGATAATCTGTACATTCAGAACAATTGCTTATTCCTTTATCAGCACAGCATTTCACGACATGATATCTGCACCAGTTGTCAGGCTTGCATCCGGTACAGGAGCTTTCTTTATTTGTAACAATATGGTCTCTGTACCCTATTCTCATCCACAGCTCCGCTGTGTTCCTAAGTTCCTCATCCGTCTTTTCATATGGATGCGCAACATATCTTGGACATGCCGAGCAATCATTTCCGCACGCTGCTATAATCCGATCCATCTTAATAGCTCCCTAATCACACTTATATATGCTCTAAATCAAAACAATTCCTACAATCCCGAACTTATCGGGTTCTTCCCTTAAGCAAGCAGCTCGATAAATGTCGATTTGCTTAACCATTTATACTGCAAATTCAATGTATATAGTCATCCGAAATCTCGGCAAATGTACGTATACCCTTTATATAATCATGATAAGCATTCTCAGGATCTTTGCCGTGAAAAATCCTGCAAAGACCGCACATATCGCAATCCGCGATACATGGGTACCTGTTCTTTATGAATGCCCTGCGCTCTTCTTCAGAGGACGATTCGATCAGCGGTGCATTTATCATGGCATCACCTCACACTATATTCCTGCCTTGACGGTAACTGTCCATATATTCGGCATTAATCTCCCGGATCTCACGCTTTCCATCTATATAGTCCTGATAGACATCCCAAGGTGAACCGCCTCCAAGCCAGCACGATGAACAGTTCTCACATCCGCCCCCGCAGTCCATGGAGTTCTTAACGATCATTTCACGTTCTTCTTTGGTAGTATCTTTTATGAGAATTGATTTAAACTCCATAAGTTCCTCCATAAATTCCTCATTACTACACTATGGAAACACTGTCACAGTCATTAAACCCGGCAAAGCGGATCCAAGGGAGCTATGAATGACATTCTCGGTTTCATGTCAGCGCTTCCATCAACTATTGATCCCATCAGCGGACCATCCTCGGAACGATAATAAAACGTCT
>JAGCXZ010000305.1 GCA_017961065.1 Lachnospiraceae bacterium | reverse complement strand
GACATGGAAAAGAGCATGCGTGACGCCACGGCGGACGGTTACAGGGAGTTCGAGGTCTACTATCAGCCGATCGTGGACGTGCACAAGGGAACGGCCGTATGTACGGGCGCAGAGGCACTGATCCGCTGGAATTCCGTCGAACTCGGCTTTGTCACACCCGGTGAATTCATTCCGCTTGCCGAGTATCTGGGTCTGATCAATCCGATCGGCAACTACGTCTTAAAGGAAGCCTGCAAGGCTTGTAAGCGCTGGAACGAGAGCGGGCATCCCTACTATAAGGTAAATGTGAATCTTTCCGTTGTGCAGCTGCTGCAGAACGATATCGTGGAATCCATAGAAGCGATCATTCAGGAGACCGGGATCAATCCCAGGAACTTAACGCTTGAAGTTACCGAATCCCTTGCGATCAACGACATGACGCGCATGAAGAAGATCCTTGGGAATATCAAGAAACTCGGCGTCAGGATCGCGCTGGATGACTTCGGAACAGGCTATTCTTCGCTGAATCATGTCCGCGAACTGCCGATCGACGTGATCAAGGTGGACCAGAGTTTCGTGACGGAACTGGCAACGGATCAGTACGCGCAGGCGTTCGTCCGCATGGTCGGCGAGCTGGCCAATGCGCTCGGCGTCAAGGTATGCGTGGAAGGGATCGAAACGATCGAGCAGTACAGAGTGCTCGAGAACATGAACATCCGTATGATACAGGGGTTCTATTTTGACAGACCCATGCAGCAGGATGCCTTTGAGAAGAAGTATGTTGAAGACAGGCTCCAGTAGTCTGTAGCAGAGGAATGTCTTAATGCTGAATGTCTTATATCAGTTCAATGAGAAATACGCGCCATTTGCGGGCACGTCCATTACTTCCCTGTTTGAAAATCATAAGAGCGATATTACTGTCTATATTCTGGGTGAGGAACTGACGGAACGATCACGGGAACAGTTTCATGAACTGCAGGAGAAATACGGACACCGTATTGAAATCATGGATACATCCGATGTGATCGCCAAAATGAAGGAATGGGGATTACCTCCGTACAGAGGCTCCTATTCCGCCAACCTGCGGTTGTTTATTCCTTCCTTTCTGAATAATGGACAGGAACGTATCATTTATCTTGATTCGGACACGATCGTCAATGCGGATCTTACGGAACTCTACAAAACTGATCTTGGTGAGAACGTGATCGCCATGTCTCTGGATTCACTCGGTAGTCACTATAAGCAGACATGTCTGGGCTTTTTGGCGGAGGAACCCTATTATAATTCCGGCGTTATTCTATTTGACCTGAATAAATGGCGTGCAGAGGATTTTTCGGGGAAAATGATCGACCACATCCGGTCGCGGGAATGGAACTATTCCTCGCCGGATCAGGACCTTTTGAATATTATCTGCAGAGGTCGGATCAAAACGATCGGAGCAAAGTATAATTTTCAGCCCGTACACGAAGTGTTTTCGGACCGTGCTTATGCAAAGTGCTACGGAATGGATGGGTATTATACGGCCAACGAACTGGCTACATCCGGAAAAGATGTGCATATCTATCATTCCCTGCGTTTTGTGGGCGATTTTCCGTGGGATGCCAATACACTGCACCCTTATACGGAACTTTTTGACCGGTATCTGGCAAAATCGCCATGGACCGGCTATGTGACATAGCCTGTCAGAAAGAGTCTTGTCATGAAAATGGAGAGGCTACTGTATCGTATACTTCCGGGCGGCTGGTATCTGAGTCTTTTTGTGCGTTTCCATAACATGTATCTGAACAGGCAGCCGGAGATTGCTGCTGTTCCTAAAAAGTAAGGATCAGCGAACCATCTGCCTGTATGTTGGTCCGGTTCTGCAAAAAGAAAACATACAGGGCTTGCAGATTTACATAATGTATGATACACTAGGCTTGACCATATGGGTCAAGCCTTTTTGTCTGCATGAAGGGGAAGTGGAGGCAGAAAGATACGGGGAAGCTACGAGAAGAGGGAGATTTAATAACAGGGGAGATTTTATGAATGCAAAGTTTTTTGATGTGAAGAAGGAGAAGCAGGATGCCATTATCAATGCGGCGCTGAAGGTGTTTGCGGAGAATGGTTACAAAAAGGCCAGCACGGATGTGATCGTGCAGACCGCCGGCATCTCCAAGGGTCTGCTGTTCCATTATTTCATCAGCAAGCAGGGCCTGTACGAGTTTGTGTTTGACTACAGTGTCAAGTACATGACATTGGAGTTGACCCAATCGGTCCATAAGGACGAACAGGACTTCTTCGAAGTGCAGATGATGATCGAGCAGGCAAAGACAAGAGTCATGCGGAACTACCCGTACATGCAGCAGTTCTTAAGCACCGTGCGCTTTGAGGAGCATCCGGATGCGCTGCGTGCGATCGGCGACCTGAAGGATGCCATGGGCAATGTCTACAACGGCATCTACCGCCAGACAGACAACACGAAATTCCAGGATTTCGTGGAGGTAAACCGCGTGATCCAGATGATCTCCTGGATGTCTGAGGGCTTCATCAGAGACCGCTTCCATGAGCCTGAGCAGGATCTGGACGCGATGAACGAGGAGTTTGACAAGTATCTCCTGATGCTGAAGAAGCATCTCTACAAAAACCAGACAGAAACGGCTGATTAAATGACAGGTATTATTTTTCCGTCCGAATTTTCAGATCGTATGCAGAAGATGCTTCGTAATGAGAGCGAAGCATTTTTTGCGTCCTATGAACGCCCCGCTTATAAGGCGCTGCGCCTGAACCCGTTGAAAATTGACGATGCGCGCTCCTTTTGTGAAGAGCTTCCGGTCGGCGGGAGTGTCCCCTGGGAAGAACTCGGGCACTACTATGAGGAAGACGTTTTTGCGGCCGGCAAGCATCCGTACCATGAAGCGGGTGTTTACTATATCCAGGAGCCCAGTGCCATGGCGCCTGCCGCGTATCTTGATGTCAGAGAGGGAGAGCGGATCCTTGATCTGTGCGCGGCGCCCGGTGGCAAGAGCACGCAGATCGCCGGTCTTATGGGCGGAAGCGGGCTGCTTGTCGCAAACGAGATCAACCCTTCGCGCGCGAAGATCCTGTCTGAGAACATCGAACGTTTCGGCGTAATAAACGCGATCGTGACCAATGAGACTCCGGACCGCCTTGCGGCGCGTTTTCCGGGCTATTTTGACAGGATTTTGGTGGATGCGCCCTGCTCCGGTGAGGGGATGTTCCGTAAAAATCAGGAAGCCGTGAATGAGTGGAGCACGGAAAATGTTGCCATGTGTGCAAGCCGTCAGGATGAGATCTTAGCGCAGGCCGATCTCATGCTGCGTCCGGGCGGGCGTCTCGTCTACTCCACCTGTACCTTCGCCGTTGAAGAAGATGAGGGCACGATCGGCAGGTTCCTGCAAAAGCATCCGTATTACCGCGTGGTTCAGGTTCCCTTGTATGAGGGGATGGAAAACGGCGGAAGATCCGACTGTTTGGCGTTTTTGGGGATCGAACCCGCAGAAGGGCTTTCGGAGACGATCCGGCTCTGGCCGCATAAAGTAAAAGGGGAAGGGCATTTCGTGGCCGTTCTCATCAAGGAAGAGGAAACGGACGCGAAAGCAGCAGAACGCGCCTCGGGCAGGCTGCAGAGTTCCCTTTCCGAACAGGAGATCCGGCCGTTCCTTGATTTTCAGAGATCCCATCTAAAGACAGAATACACGGGGGAGAATTCCGTGTTCGTGCGGTTTGGGGACAGCCTTTACCGCCTGATGCCCGAAGCTCCCTGCCTTGACGGGCTGAAAGTCCTAAGACCGGGACTTCATCTGGGAACTTTCTTGAAAAACCGCTTTGAACCGGCACATGCTCTGGCACATGCGATACGAATGACCGATGCGGTCAATGTCGTCAGCTACCCGCCGCAATCCCGTAAAATACGCGAATTCCTGAACGGACAGACCTGCAGGATCGGGGGCGAAAACGATGCGGAAAACGGCGTGATCCGCATTTCGGACAAGGATGCGCCGTGGACTCTTTTCGGGGTGGGGGACTATCCGCTCGGCTGGTGCAAACACACTTCGGGCGTTTTGAAGAACCATTACCCGAAAGGGCTGCGGATCCCGATTTAACCGCGGTTTTCTGCGCTTCATATATTTGTAACAATTGTTGACAAAGCGTTTTTCTTCGCATATATTTGTAATATCACCACAAATTTTGAAGGAATTACCGATTCATGATCTTTCAGTCTTTAAACGGTACCTGGATGATGAATGAAAAGGGTTCGGAAGCCTATATCGAGGCAAAGGTTCCGGGCTCTGTTTTGTCTGCGCTTTTGGTGCAGCACCGTATTCAGGATCCGTATTTCGGGACAAACGAATATCAGGCGAGAGAACTCTTCCGGAACGATTATTTCTTTTCGCGGGAGTTTGAGGTCATGCCGGAACTGATGCAGCAGGACAGGGTACGTCTTTGCTGCAAAGGGATCGACACGCTTTCCAATATTTATATCAACGGCAATCCGGTGGGTTCTACTTCCAATATGAATCGGACCTACAATTTCGACGTCAAAGAGTACTTAAGGCCGGGGATCAACCTGATCACCGTGGAACTGCTTTCGCCGCTGCAGTATATCGAGCACTACCATACGGGGTATGACAAGGATATCTATCATACGCCGCAGGGCAGCATGGAAGGCGCGCAGTTCATCCGTAAACCGCACAGCCAGTTCGGCTGGGACTGGGGTCCGCAGCTGCCGGATATGGGGATCTTCCGTGAGATCCGTCTGGAAGCCTGGTCCAAGGTGAAACTGAAAGAGGTGTTCTTCTACCAGGAACATATCGAAGGCAATGTGACGCTTTTTGTGGATCCGATCCTGGAATATACGGATCCCATTCCCGTTGAGATCGTCGTGAGTGTAACGGATGAGCCCGCATCGGCGCTGATGACGCGCATGCCGGATCCCGGCACGGTCAATACCGTAAAGGGAGAAAACGAGATCGGCATCCCGATCCGTGATCCGAAGCTCTGGTGGCCCAACGGCTGCGGAAAGCATCCGCTTTATGATGTAAAAGTTGAGCTCAGAAAAGCCGATAAAGT
>JAGCXZ010000304.1 GCA_017961065.1 Lachnospiraceae bacterium | reverse complement strand
CCGGATCGAAGCTGCACCCCTGTGCGAGCGGGAGCGGAAATACGGAACGGTATCCGTTGATGATGTCCGCCATGAACAGGAGCGGGATGTGATGCGGCTGATGCGCCATGAATTCATCCTGGATCTCTTTGATCTGGTCAAAATCAAAGATCGAGAGCGTCGCTCCCGCCAGGAAGATCGATTCTTCATCAAAGCCGAGTTCCAGTGCAGGTCCCGTCATGACGGTCTTGCCGTCAAGCACAAAACCCGGGATCTGAACCAGCTGTCCCACCTTCTCTTCCAGGGACATGTCCTCAAGCAGTTTCTTCAGTTCATCTTTTTGCATGCACTAACCTCCCGATCAACCCCTTAAAAGCGCCGTCGTTTCCAAGTACGTAACGGCGGATATAGGCAAATGTCGCCTCCTCGCCCTCCATGGCAAGTTTATGAAGCAGAAACTCCAGTTCCCGCTTGCTCTCCTCATGCATGGTGATGATCGGTTTCCCTTTCAGGAAATAAGCAAGCGGCGACCCGTTGTTATACTTGTCTCCGTTATAGGTTTTGGACGCGGCGATCCGGTCCATCACCATTTCCACCAGATAGCGCGGCGGCATTTTCACAGGTCTTGCGCCGATGCCTTCCGATGCGGAATAATCGATCCAGTATTCGTAATGGTGTTTGTTGATCCCCTTGTGGTGAAGCCACGCCGAAGAGTAGCCTCTGTCCTCTCTTTCCGCATTGTTCGGGCTGCGGTAACCCTGGTAATATTTCGCGCCGACCAGAAATTCCTGCGGCGAGAATTTGCTTAAGTCGTGCAGCAGACCCTGGCGGTATAAGCCCACCGCAAAGCAGCCCTCCCGGACCAGTTTCCGGTGCGTTGTGATCGTTTTCAAATGTCTGAGCGTCTTACTTTCCATCTTACAGCTCTTCCTCATCCAGGAGGTCTGCCTGATCGACCGTCGGGATGTCGTCAGGATCCATATCGGCATCAGGGTATTCTGCATCCGGATCCGGTTCTCCGGTCTCATCCATTGCCGGTTCCCCGTCAAGAGACGCTACATCGTCGGCAGAAATCTCCCCTGCGTCCTCATCCAGTATCATGTCCTCATAGCCGCTTCCGGGATACTCATCCTCTGCCGGCGAGAAAAAGACCTTGCTGACCTCACGGTTGATGAACGCCACGCTCGTATCGGCCGGTCCGTTCACGATATCCTGATCCAGAACGAATACCTTGTCGCCGCCGCGCATCGTGGAGAACACATAGATCATCTGCATGAAATCCCCGAGCGGAGAGCCGGACGCGCTGCCGTATTCGGAAAGCTTTTCGGGCGTAACGTCCTCTGGTTCCTGTTCTTCACTGATCGAAACGTTCAGGTCTCTGACCCGCCTGTCCAGGATATTGAAGAACGTCTGGTTCACATTGCAGTTATCCTTAAAGATCTGAAAGTCCTGCTGATAATCATCATAGAGATCCTCGTGACCGGCCACCATGCCGTAAACGCCCAGACAGATCCACTCCATCAGGGTACCGTGGTCATTCAGCTGTTCCGAAGAGTAGATGATGTTGTTGCACACAAGTGGCACGTAAAACTCCATGAACAGCGTGTCTTTTTCCTTTGTCTGCACTTCGTAGCGGTAAAACAGCGCTTTGGATTCCGCATTCATGGGCGCGTATTCCGTACCCGTTCCAAGATGCGCGTAATCCGTGCGTGTATTGATCTGCTTTTTAAACGCCTTGGCGATCTCGGAAAGCTGGTCTTTGACCTCTTCTCCCGCTTCCCAGGAATCGACCATCTCGACTTTTTTCGCGCCGGGATAACTTGCCTTGATGAGCTTTTCGATATAGGTCTTTCCCTCATCATAGGTCGCAAACGTCATCTGAAAGATCGGATCCTCACCGTCCTGTAATGACCTCTTGTTCTCTGACTGCTTATACCAGAAATGCTGCGGAGAAAAGTAAATGAACCGCACCGAATTGTCGTGATCATCCACAATGAAAGTCACGTAACCCGGCAGGCGGTTCGAACAGAATCCGTAATTTACGCTCAGCGTCGTCACTTCAAAATCTTCCGGATAGAGCCCCGTAAAGATCAGGTTGCCGCCCTCGTCCGTCAGTTCCGTCCTGGCATAATAGCTGCCCTGTGAATCCTTTACGACGCGCTCCGTTTCCGGTTCCTCAACGGGCTCCTCGGGGTAGTATTCCTCATCCGGGAATTCTTCCTCCGGATATTCTTCCGCCACCTCCGTCTGATCGACCATCGCGTCCTCAGCGATCTTGGGCGCAAGAAAGATGATCAGGCAGACCAGACCGATCAGCAGCACGAACACAACGATGATCGCGATGATCGTTGTCGTGCGCATCTTGTTCTGCTTCTTCTCCGCTTCGATCTTCTTTTCCATGTTCGGCGGATACTTGGAGACATTCTCCGGATCGGACACGTCCGTGCCGCACCCGATACAGATGTCTATCGTATCCTCCAGTAAGGTTCCGCATTTCTTGCAGTATTTCATACGCCGTCCTCTGTTCTTTTCAGTTCCGTATTATAAAAATCACGAATATTCTCGTTGAGATAGCCTTCCTTTTGCAGCTGTTCCTTCTGGAACTTCTTGTTCTTGTTCATCTGCGCCACAAAGACCTGCTTGCCTTCTTCGCGCAGCTTCATGGCTTCCTGCATCACCTGCGTCATGCGTTCCCTGCTCGCGCCTTTTTCGATCAGGAATGCGATCTTTTCTCCGGCGGTCGGAACCGTAAAGCCCTGATCCAGAAGGATCGTGATGATCCGTTCAAAGCCGATCGAAAAGCCGCAGGCACAGGTCTTCTGCCCCGTGAAGTTGCCGATCATGTTATCGTATCTGCCGCCGCCTGCTACGGATGAACCGAAGGCATCCATGCCGATCTCAAAGATCGTGCCGGTATAGTAGGACATGCCGCGTACCAGCGTCGGATCAAAGACGATCTTAAAGTCCGCGCCGCTGATCGAAGCAACCGTATCCATGATCGTGATCAGGTTCTGCGCGCATCCCTCTTCCAGGTGCTCTGCAAGGATCCCCGCGAGTTTTTCAACAGACGCGCTGTCTCCCGCTTCCATCGAAAACAGTTCCGTGTAGCGTTTTACCTGATCGGGTGCAAATCCGTCGGTAAGCAGTTCCTCCCTGACGCCGTCAAGGCCGATCTTATCCATCTTATCCAGCGTGATGAACACGCGGTCACAGTCATCTTCCGAAAAGCCCGCATACCCTGCCATGGCTTTTAAGATACGCCTGTCGTTGATCCGAACGGTGAAGCCTTTGAACGAAAGCTTGGAAAGGGCCGTCGTTGTCGCAAGGATCAGTTCGATCTCGGCAAGGTTTGTGGCATCTCCGAGGATATCGATATCGCACTGCACGAACTGGCGGAAACGTCCCTTCTGCGGTCTGTCGGCTCTCCAAACACTGCCGATCTGCAGGGCTTTAAACGGCATCTGCAGGTCATTGGCGTGATTCGCGTAATATCTTGAGAGCGGAAGCGTTAAGTCATAGCGCAGGCCGGAATACGTCAGCGATTCCTACGTCACTTCCCCGTCAAGCTGCAGCTTGTCGCCGCGCTTTAAGATCTTAAAGATCAGTTTCTCGTTCTCACCGCCCTGTTTGGAACACAGGTTTTCGATGTGCTCCACGCAGGGAGTCTCGATCGACTGGAACCCGAATCCCTCGTAGGTCTCACGGATCACGGAACTCACGTATTCCCGGATCCTCATCTCATTGGGCAGGATATCTTTCATGCCGGTGACCGGCTTTTTTACCAAAGGCATCGTTCATGCTCCTTTTCTAATATTCTATCTATACGGGAGTTACTTCCCGTAAAATGCGTTATAAAATTCCCGTTTCTTATCGATCACCTGATCCACGGAACGCAGGTAGAGATCCACATCCTTGATCGTATCGCACCGCTCGATCCGGACGCTCTCCATGATCACCTTTGAGATCGTGCCCGCGCCTACCGCAGCGATCGGCTGCACTTCCTCCATGATGAGGATGTTGTAGATGCCGTACATTCCTTCTTTGGCATAACCGACGTTTTCAAAATTGCCCGCCATGTTCTTCTGTCGGTACAGGTAATACGGATGCATCCCCATATCAGATGCCGCTTTCGCGGTCAGATCCATCATCTCGGGCGTATTCGTGCTTTTGATCTCCGGATGCGCGGTCAGAAAATCATGCATCGCAGCCGCGCGTTTGATCGCCATCGAGTGCACGGTCAGCGAATCCGGACCCAGTTCCCGAATCTGAGAGAGCGTATCCCTTACCATCCCGATGTCTTCCCCGGGAAGGCCGAGGATGATGTCCATATTGATATTATGTAAACCAATCTCCCGCGCCAGCCAAAAAGCTTCCACGGTCTGCTTTACCGTATGTCTCCTGCCAATCAGCTTCAGCGTATCGTCCTGCATCGTCTGCGGGTTAACGGAGATCCTGTTGATCCCTATCGCCAGCATCGTCCGCAGTTTTTCCGCCGTGATGCTGTCGGGCCGCCCCGCTTCCATCGTATATTCGAGTGCGCTCCCGCAGTCAAAATAACGATCCAGCACTTCCTGCAGCCGCATCATCTGTTCAGGCTCAAGGGTAGTGGGCGTGCCGCCGCCGATATAGATCGAAGTCAGTTTCCGCCCGGCAAAAACATCCGCAACAAGCGCGAGTTCTCTCTCAAGCGCCAGCAGGTAATCGTCCGTCAGGTTTTTGAACCGTCCGATCGGATAGGATGTAAAGGAACAGTACATGCAGGTCGTCGGGCAGAACGGGATGCCGATATAGAGGCTGAAACCGTTCTCTGCGTCAACGCTTTTTATGATCCCGTTCTCACGCTTTGCGATCTCTGTTGCAAGAGAGATCTTCTCATCGGATACCAGATACTTCTCTGCCATGAAAGCCCGGATCTCTTCATCCGATGCGCCCTCTGAGAGCATCTTCATCGCAAGCTTTACGGGTCTGATCCCGGTCAGCGTTCCCCACGGAAGTGATTTTCCCGTCAGGGTAACCAGCAGATCGTAGAGCGAGCGTTTGAGTGCGCTCTTGGTCTCTGCGCGGTCTTCTCCTGCCGGCGATCTTGTCTCATCACACGCCTGCTGCCCGTCTTTATAATACGAGCAGATCATAACGGCGTCCTGCTCCCGTATCACAAATCCCGTGTAGGAAGGCCCCGGCTGCTCCAATGCGGAAACGGTAACATCCTCTTCCTGAAAGAACGCCTTGATCAGCGAATGCACGTCATATTGAAAGGACAGATCGGAAAGATATACCTGGATCATACGTACGGATTATACTTCCTCTCTTCCCCGATCGTTGTACTCGTCCCGTGTCCCGGATAAACGGTCACATCATCCGGCAGGGTCATGAGTTTCTCTTTTACGGATCTGATCAGCGTGGTATGCGAACCGGTCGGAAGATCCGTTCTGCCGATGGAGCCTGCAAACAGGGTGTCGCCGCTGATCAGGAACTTCTCCTGCTCGCAGTAATAGCAGCATCCGCCGCCGGTATGGCCCGGCGTTTCGACCACGCGGAGCCTGAAGCCGGAAAAGCTCAGTTCCTCACCGTCCGTGACATCATGGTCGGCTTTTACCGTAACGTTCTCATCGGATAAGTTCAGCGAAGGATCGGCAAGCATTTCCTTTTCCGCAAGCGGTGCGTAAACCTCGGCACCGGATGCTTCCCGCAGTTCGTTGACTCCCGTAATGTGATCAAAGTGTCCGTGCGTGATCAGGATCGCGCTCACGCTGATCCCCTTGCCGAGCAGATGGTCATAGATCCACTGTCCTTTCACGGCCGGATCGATCACCACCGCTTCCTTGTTGTCTTCGTCATATATGTAATAGACATTCGTTGCAACCGGTCCCATGACCATGCTGCATAATCTGACAGCCATCAGCCTCTTGTCCTTTCAATGTCAATGATATCGTCGATGCTGCGGAGTTTGTCGATCAGGCGGTTGAGTTCCTCGGTATTTGCGATCTCAAAGGAAACGCATGTGGTCGCGGTTCCCTGCTTGTTGGTGCGCATGTTCATCGACAGGATGGATACGCCCTTTTCCGTCAGGGCTCTTGTGATCTCGGCAAGCAGACCGTCGCGGTTGTTGGAGTAGAGATTGATCTCCGCAACATAGTGTCCGTCCTCTTCTATCTGCGCCCATTCCGCCTCAATGATCCGCACCCTGTCTTCCTGGGGCAGATTGATCACGTTGATGCAGTCTGTCCTGTGAATGGATACGCCGCGGCCCCTTGTTACGAATCCGACGATCTCATCACCCGGGATCGG
>JAGCXZ010000303.1 GCA_017961065.1 Lachnospiraceae bacterium | reverse complement strand
TGTAAAGGCTGAAGACGGAAAGCAGAGCGTTTCCGCTTACCTTGCAAGCGTATCCAAGGATATCGTAATCACCAAGTTCGTTCGTTTCGAAGTTGGCGAAGGTATGGAAAAGAAGAACGAGGATTTCGCTGCGGAAGTTGCCGCACAGATGAACGCGTAAATCAAGGATCTGCTTACAGTTTCATACGAACGGAACAGGATTATTTCCGGCTCATGCGTCTTTACCGTATGAGCCGGTATTTTTATGCTTTTTCTTACACATAAAATATCTCGCATTCCATGCGCCGGTATGGTACAATATATGGTGATTTTTGGGAGTGGGGTCTCATGAAAAAATACATAGCGGCTGTCATAAGCATTCCGGTTGCGGCGATCCTCTTTGTTCTTTTGGTATCGCGCGCCGCGATCTGCATCACGGACAGTCTGAACGCAAAATACATGCCGCTCTACCGCGACGGAGCAACGGGTGTCTCCTCCCCGTGGTATGACGCCGGCTATCATATCGTAGATGGTCGTTTCATAGAGGAAATGTCGCGCATGGAGGAGGATGAGAAGAAAGTCATCTCCATCGGTTCCTCTGTCTGTGTAGTTCCTTTTCATAGTGAGATCGCAAATGAGAAGAGTGATTTTGCCTACCGTTTCATGACATGCGGGAACGGCTGCTGGAAGTCTGATCAGATCCTCTACGGCCTGCTCAAAGAAGCGGACTTGATCGGAGAAGGTGACCTGATCAAACTCGAGATCTCATTTTCCACCTTCCGTGATCCCGGAACTACGATTACGGAATCCATGCTGGATAAGTGGGGCAAGTACAGCGTGCATTATGCCGATCCCGATGACAGGTATGCGGATCCCGTGATAGAGCGTAACTCAGCCCTTCTTACACCGGTCCATGCGCTGAACGCGCAGCTGATCCGCGTGCAGTCGGTCTGGGATCTGACGCTTGACTGGGCAGACCAGGTCTTTCACGGAAGCCACGGAAGCGGGCTGACGGAGCGTGCGGCGGAATTCGGCATCCGTGCGGACGGCAGTTATGACCAGAATAACATCCCGGGAAATTTCCGGAACAATTACTATAATCCGGAGGCGGTGGCCGATACGCTGACGATCTCCGGGGTGATCGAAGAGAAGACGGAGGCGCTGATTTCTGAGATCAATGCGGAAAACAACCTCGTCGTGGAACTCTCGCCGATCCCCGATAACCTGCTGCAGACCCCGTTCGGGCAGGAATATAAGGACTACGTCGATAACCGGCTGATCCCGTATCTTGATGACAACGGGATCGGGTATGTGGATTACAGATACGATTACGCAATGGAGGAATACGCGGACGGCGTGCACCTGGGATATGATGCCGGCATCCGCTATACCGAGAAGATCTTGGAGGATATGAATGGATATCAAAGAAAGACTGCAGGACGTTTTTAGGGATGTATTTGATGACGAGGAGATCGTGATCAGCGAGGAGACAACGGCAGCGGATATTGACGGCTGGGATTCCCTTACGCATATTCAGCTGGTCGTAGCCGTGCAGAACGAGTTCGGCGTGAAGTTCTCCATGGTGGAAACGAGCTCCATGAAGAATGTGGGCGACTTTATCCGCCTGATCGAATCCAGAGTATAAACCTATGATTGAACTTTCGACAAAATCACTGTTTTTCGTACTTCTGCTCCTGCTGGCGCCGTTTGTGCTGCGCTATCGCTGGAAGGGGCGGAAAACGGTCTTTCTGATCTTAAATATCGCGGTCATCTCACTCGCCGCAGGATCGCTTATGCAGCTTGCGATCACGGCGGTCTGGATCCTGATCCCTTTTTTGTTCGTAAGATTTGTCAAAAAACAGCAGAAACTGCAGCCTGTTCTGATCATCTGGCTCATCGCTTCGTTTGTGTATCTGGCAGGCTACGGCTTCCTCTTTTCCGTGCTGCATCTGGATCTGATCCTGCCGTTTAAGATCTTAGGCTTATCGTATTTTCTCTTCCGCGAGATCGATTACGTTCTGCAGATGCCCTACTTAAAGGAGCAGGGCTATGCCTGTGATCTGACCGATTACTTAAACTACGTGCTGAGTTTTTACACCCTGCTTGCGGGCCCGATCTTACGCTACAAAGCATTCGCGGATGATTTTCATAAGGATGAGGATCAGAAGGGCTACATTCCGATCGCAAAGCAGGAACTCTTTACGCTCATCAACCGCGTGGTGAACGGCTATTTTAAAGTCTATGTGATCTCCGCGATCCTCGATCACTACGCAAGGTACTGGTTTGACGGATTAAAATCACACAGCAGCATGCTGCACGCCATCGTCGCGTTCTGCATCTTCGCGTTCTTTAACTGCTGGTTCATTTATTTTAACTTCTCCGGGTACTGCGATATCGTGATCGGCGCGGCAGGCCTTGCGGGTCTTGAGATCCATGAGAATTTCAACCGGCCATACCTTTCCTGCAACGTGATTGAATTCTGGAACAGGCATCATATCACGCTCTCCGAATGGATCCGCGACTATATCTTCATGCCAAGTTATAAGCTGCTCTTATCAGGGCCTCTGGCAAAAGCAGCGGTGGCGGCACAGGCGATCGCGCTCTTCTTTACGTTCTTTGTTGCGGGGATCTGGCACGGCACGACGATCGATTACGTGATGTACGGATTCTTTCAGGGACTGGGCATTGTCGTATCCCTGCTTTACCGCGAAAAGCGTAAGAAACTGCTCGGCAAACAGAAGAACAAAGCATATGAAAATAACAGGGCCGTGATCTGGATCACAAGGATCATGACCTGGAGCTATATCAGTCTGACTTTTTCCTTTACGGGGTATCCTGTGATGCCACTCTTTTTAAGGTGAGTAAAGATCAGGTTTAACAGGTGAGAACATGAACGAAAGATTTGAAGCAAAAGATATTCTGAAGATCCTCTGGATCGGCCTTAAGACTGCGATCGTCATCTATGCCGTATTCCAGGTGTCCAATCTGACGATCCTCTATCAGGGATTCTGAGCGATCTTTTTAAGGCAGAAGACAAGCGTCGGCCACAGGTATGCGTAGGCGGCAACCCATGCGGCCTGGTCTGCAAAACAGATCCCAAGATACCCCGCCATGGGGACGAAGACAAGGCTTACGACGATCCTGGCGATCATCTCGGATACGCCCGAGAAGATGGAACGTCCGGAGAAACCGAGTCCCTGTACGGAGAGGCGGAAGATCGCAAGACAGCCGAGGATCCAGAAGCAGGTTCCAAGGCAGGCCAGGTACAATGCGGCGGCATCCAGTATCGCGGTTTCGGATGCTTCCATAAAGAGCATGGCCATGGTGCGGCCGAAAAAGATCAGCGCCAGACCCGATACGAACCCATAAGTGATGTTGATGATGAATCCCGTGCGGATTCCTTTTTTTATGCGCTCATACAGCCCGGCGCCGTAGTTCTGCCCGCAGTAAACGGAAACGGCGGTACCGATGGCATCAAACGGACACATCATGAACTGCTTGATCCTGGTCCCTGCGGTGAAGCCGGAAACATAGATGCTGCCAAGCCCGTTGTTGGCCGTCTGCATGAACATGCTGCCGATCGCGGTGATCGAAAACTGCAGCCCCATTGGAGCACCCATCATCAGCATGGTTACGGCATAGTCTCTGCGGAACCGGCAGTTCTCGCGCTCGATGTGGAGCAGTTTGCTTTTTTTCAAAATCACGATCAGGCAGAGAATGCCGCTTAGGAACTGTGAGAAAACGGTCGCGATCGCTGCGCCCGCAACGCCCCATTTGAATACGGCGATGCAGACATAGTCAAGACCGATGTTTAAAACGGTTGAGATCGCAAGAAAGACGAACGGCGTTTTGCTGTCGCCGATCGCGCGCAGATATCCGGATAAGAGGTTGTAGAGGATCGTGCACGGAATGCCCAAAAACAGGATCAGAAGATAGGTGTGGGCATTGTCGAAGATCTCTTCGGGTGTTTTGAGCAGATGCAGGATCTGCGTGGTAAGCGATGCGCAGGTAACGGTCAGGATCGCGGCGATGAGTGCCGCCAGGATATAACCGTGGAAGAGGTAATCCTTCATGCGCTTGTGATCCTGCGCCCCGTAGCGCTGCGCGATCGGGATGCCGAATCCGGCGCAGGTCCCGATGCAGAAGCCCATGATCAGAAACTGCACGGAAGTGGAGGCACCGACACCCGCAAGGGCATCCGCACCCAGGATCCGCCCGACGATGGCCGCGTCCACGACATTGTAAGTCTGCTGCAGGAGGTTCCCGAGCAGGAGCGGCAGGGCAAATAATAAGATAAGCGAAAAGGGCGAACCCTTTGTCATGTCTTTCTGCATTATGATCACCTTACCGGTTCATTATAGGCTTGAAATCCGCCATATACAATAGCCCATTTTATTCTGTTAAAGACAAAAAAACTGTGGTATAATTACCACATGACATTGCTCCGGTATGCATGCTCATTCATGGTGCGGCGGGGCAAAGAGGAGACTATGGTATGGAAGTCGTATTCCCGGCAACGGATGAAGCGTTGGCGGACGTCAATGCATTCGTGGAATCGCATCTGGAAGAAGCCGGCTGTAAGCCCGGTACCATGATGAAGATCATGGTGGCGGTCGAGGAGCTGTTCGTCAATGTTGCACACTATGCTTACAATGAGCCGGGCGGCGAGGTTCATGTATCCCTTGATTTTGAAGGCGACAACATGATCCTGTCCATGAAGGATACCGGAACGCCGTTCAATCCGCTTGAGAAGGCGGATCCCGATGTGGGGCTCGGTGCGGAAGACAGGCAGATCGGCGGCCTCGGGATCTTCATGGTCAAGAAGACCATGGATGAACTGAAGTATGACTACGTGGACGGATGCAATATCGTAACGATCATACACAAGATTAAATAAATTCAGGAGGGAAACCATGACAATCAACAAGAATCAGGAAGGCAGTGTTTTACATGTTGCGCTCGAAGGCAGACTGGATACCACGACAGCGCCTTCACTGGAGGAAGACCTGCAGAACTCGATCAAGGACATCACGGAACTGGACTTTGATTTTACCGATCTGGAATACATCTCATCGGCCGGCCTGCGTGTGCTGCTGTCCGCACAGAAGATCATGAACAAGCAGGGCAAGATGTCGATCCGCAATGTCAACTCCGACATTATGGATGTATTTGAGATCACAGGATTTACGGATATCCTCTCGATCGAATCATAGGATCGGGAAGAGCGTCTTTGGAACAAGAGGAAAGGAATCTTTAAGAAGTCCCATGTCTTATACGGAAGCGTATTTAGCATACAATGCAGAAGCAACGACCGCGTTCACGGCGGTGGCTGCGCAGAAGAGGATCCTTAAGGAAGCAGGATTTACAGAGCTTTCCGAGAACCGCAGATGGGATCTGAAACCTTCCTGTTCCTACTATGTTACCAGAAATGATTCCGCGCTGATCGCGTTCCGTATTCCGGAAGATAAGCCGCAGTCTGCAAGGATCATTGCTTCGCACGGGGATGCCCCGTCATTCAAACTGAAAAACACACCCGGGATCGATACCGTCAGGCCTTACGTGAGTTTAAACGTGGAGGGCTATGGCGGTGCGATCCTGTCTACATGGTTTGACCGGCCTCTTTCGATAGCCGGTCGTGTTTATGTCCGGAACGGTTCGGACATTGCCATGCATACGGTCGATCTTGACAAGGACCTGTGCATGATCCCGAGCCTTGCGATCCATATGGACAGGGATATCAACAAGGGACATGAGTTCAAGATCCAGAAAGAGCTGATCCCGCTCTTTACGCTTAAAGAGGATCTTGCGGTGGATGACCTGATCGCTGCAAAGCTTAACGTGCATGCATCAGACATCATCAGTTCCGATCTCTTTTTGTACAACAGGCAGGCACCCGTACGCTGGGGCGGCGCGGGGGAATTCCTCTCGGCACCGCGTATCGATGACAGTGCCTGCGCATATGCGTCCCTTCGCGCGATCACGGAGACAGAGAAGGCGTCTAACCTTCTGATCCATGTGATGTTTGATCATGAGGAAGTGGGTTCTTCTTCCCTGCAGGGTGCAAGTTCCACCTTCCTTGCGGATACGGTCCGCAGGATCCTTTTGGCGCTTGGGATGGATGAAGAAGAGCAGATGTGTTTCCTTGCGGAAAGTTTCCTGGTTTCTGCCGATAACGGACATGCGCTGCACCCGAATTATCCGGAGAAGTGTGACGTGACCAACAGGCCGGTACTTGGCGGCGGGATCCTTTTGAAATTCGCAGGGAACCAGAAATATACAACAGATGCCTGCTCGGCAGCCAAAATGCGGCTTGTCGCAGAGCAGGCAAATATTCGCTTACAGAACTATCATAATCATTCCGATCTGCCGGGCGGATCCACGCTTGGGAACCTTTCCGTTCACCGCGTTCCGGTCCGTTCCGCCGACATGGGGATCGCGCAGCTTGCCATGCATTCTTCCTATGAGACCTGCGCGGTTTCGGATCTGTCGGATCTCTTTATTTTCTCCAAACAATTCTATCAGAGCTGATCGTTACGGCACGCTCTTACCAGTTGCTGTTCCAGTCGGAACCGCCGGAATTCCAGTTATCTGAACCCCAGTTCCAGTCGGAATTATTCCAGTCAGAATCATTCCAGGAGTTGTCATTGTCGTTGCTGTTCCACCAGGAATCATCGTCATCATCACTGTCAAACCAGCCGCCGTCATCATCATCGTCATAATCCCGGTAATAGCCGGACGGGTTGGTGTGATGAGAAGAAGAGGAGGATGATGATAAGCATGAGGAGAGCCAGGACTTTCCGCCAAGGATCACAATGATCACGATCGCGATCATGATGTAGAACAGGATGTTGGACAGACCGCCCTTGGAGCTGCCGGATGGTTTTTTGCCGGCATTCGGATTGTGCTCCTTCTGGCTGATCATGTCGGTCTTCATCTTCTGATAGATCTCGTTGACCGCGTAAGCCTCGTCCTTGCCTTCGTATCTGACGGCACGGCTTCCGTCCGCCTTGTTCTTATATACGACAAAGTTGCGCGTCTCTTCATCCTGATAGATACCGATCGCCTTCGGCCCCGTATAGTTCTCGCCGAGATGGTAGTGCATTTTCTCAAGCGGGAGATTGTGCACTTTGGCAAATTCGATCAGCGCCTCGATCGTTTTCGGGATCCCGGCTCCGCTTCTTGCCAGATGGGAGTTCACGCCTCCGCAGAACGGGCATTTTTCGGCAGTATCATCTATGAATGAACCGCAGTAATCGCATTTGATCCTCATGGCAAAATTCCTCTACAGACATCTAGTGGTTTTGTACCGTCAGTATATCATATCTTGTGGCATA
>JAGCXZ010000302.1 GCA_017961065.1 Lachnospiraceae bacterium | reverse complement strand
CTGCAGTACTGTGGTGTGGCCGTAGACCGCTCGGATACGGAAGAGACGGAGACCGACAAGAACGACCCGGAGGATCCGTACCGGTATCAGGACGCGGACTGCTGGGATGTGGCCTATGTGGAGGAAGCGGCTAAGTTTATCGCGGTCGGAACGAACCGCAGATTTTTAAATAACAGCTGTTTGGTTTATTATGAATCCAATGACGGCGTTCATTTCGACCGTATCTCGGAGCTCAATACCAATGTGATCGCCAGATGCCATAACTGCGGGATCATGGCGGATCCTTCCGCGCATATCCGTCCGGAGGACCCGGTCTACATCGGCTATGCTTACGGCGGTTCGAACCATTCGGCCTGGGGCCTGTGGGGAACGAGATTTGTCAAAGCGGAACTTTCTGTCGGGGAAGAAGAGATCGACAGGAGCGAAGACGGGGCACAGAATCTGAAAGCACCGCTGGACTGCCGCGCCGGCATCGGCAGCTCGTCTCCGATCATGGTGAAGACGGATCGCCTCGTTTACCGCAGGAGCGTTTCGGGCGGACCCTTTTCCATCGGACAGTACCTGCGGGACGGTTATCACGGCGGACATGTGCTCGCTTCGGGCGACGTTGTGTATCAGGTCAGCGATCCCGGGGTTGTGCGGGTGAATGAGCAGAACATGCTGGAGCCACTCTCAGATGGAATAACGAGCGTTACTGTATATTATCAGGGACTCAGCCGTGAAGTTGCGGTATGTATCCCCAAAGAAGACGATACATCGGCGGCAGGTATCACGGGCTTTTATCCGATGGTGGAAGAATACACGGTACCCCTGCAGACACCGTATATCGTTCAGATCAGACCGATGGGGATCCGTTCCGACGAATCGATCCGGGAACTGACCGGAGAAGAGATCCTGCAGATCGGCCTCACCTTTACATCAGCAGATCCTTCGATCTGTGATGTGCGTGCGGACGGCAGACTCTATCCGGGATCATTCGGCCGGACGAAGATCCATGTGGAAACGGAAGGCGGACTCAGCTACGACATTGAAGTCCATATTATATAACGGACGATATTTTATTTGCGTTTTCAGAGTCATATCGGTAAGATGTAGTGGGAGTGTATTGGATCCGGGAGGAGTAAGATGCGGAAAGTTCTGATCTTGATCAATGCGAAGGCGGGAACGGGCAAGGCCGGCAGCCGGCTGATGCAGATCGTGACCGAGGCTGCAAAAGCAGGGTACGAGCCTCTGGTGTTTCCCATTCTTCCGGGAACGGAACTTTCATCGGAACACCTGATCGGTGCATACGGCAGAGAGACGGATCTGATCCTCTGCAGCGGTGGGGACGGGACACTGAATCATGTGATGAACGCGATCATGTCGCTGAGAAGGAAACCGGTACTTGCTTATCTGCCGGCGGGCAGCACAAATGATTTCGCCAAAGGTCTCGGGATCCCTTCCAATAAGCAGCGGGCGCTTGAGGCGGCGCTTTACGGCGGAACCTATGCGTATGATGTCGGTTCGATCAACGGCCGTTATTTTAATTATGTCGCGGCATTCGGCGCGTTTACCGAGATCAGCTATGACACAAAACAGGAATGGAAGAATGTGCTCGGCTATGCGGCGTATTTCCTGAGTGCGATCGTGGAACTGCATGCCAATATCCGATACAGCCAGCATCTTGTGATCGAAACGGAGCAGGGAACGGAGGAAGGAGACGACGTATTCGGCGCCGTATGCAATTCCGCCTCTGTCGGCGGGCTGCCCCTGTTTGGCAAAGCGGGCGTCAAGCTGAATGACGGCAAAATGGAACTGCTTCTGATCAAGGCGCCCAAAAACCTGCTTGAGCTGCAGGGCATGGCAAGCATACTGAGAAAGGGCGTTTCCAATCATCCCGGTATTTCTTTCAAACAAATAACGCACGTTACTTTTAAGTCGGAGAAGGATCTGGCGTGGACCGTGGACGGGGAATTCGGCGGTTCCTATAAAGAGAGCGCGATCCGTGTCCATAAGCATGCGATCACGATCATGACGAACGGTGTCTGATACCGGATCGGATTCATGGATTGACGCTGTATCAAACAGATAATATAATTGCTTTGTCTGTAAGAATCGTGATGACAGACAGGAGAGAATTGTTTTGAATAAGAAAAAGAACCTGCTTTGGTCTCTGGTGGCATTGATCATCGCAGTTATCAGCATATGGGTCATCATATCGCACGCGCATCATTTTTCCATGGACAGTTTTGTTGCCTATATCCAGAGCAGCAATCCCTGCTATCTGGCAGTTGCCGTCGTACTGATGCTGTGCTTTATCTTCCTGGAAGGGTATGCGATCCGTATCATCCTCAGGGCATTCGGGGTTAAAAAGAAGAAACGGGAATGCGTGGTGTATTCCGCGGCAGACATTTATTTTTCTTCCGTTACGCCTTCTGCTACCGGCGGTCAGCCCGCCAGCGCGTTCTTTATGGTAAGGGACGGGATACCGGCAGCGGTCGTCACACTCGCGCTTCTGGTCAACCTGATATTGTATACATTATCGATCATGCTGGTCGGACTGCTGGCTCTTCTGATCCGGCCGTCGATCTTTATCCATTTTAATACGTTTTCCAAATGCCTGATCATTGTCGGGTATGTGATGCTTACGATGCTTGCCATCGGACTCTTCCTGCTGATCCGTTACGAGATGATCCTGCACAGGATCTGCAGTAAGCTGATCAAACTGTTTCATAGGATGCGTCTGCTCAGGCGTCTGGAATACTGGGAAAAGAAACTGGAGCGGATCATTGCCGACTACAAGCGCAGCGCCGGAATGCTGCAGGGACATAAAAAAGAACTGGCCTTGGCGTTTCTGGCCAATTTCCTGCAGCGCTTCGTGCAGATCTGCGTTCCGGCGGTGGTTGTGCTTTCCATGGGACGGTCAGCCGATAATGCGGTCTCGGTATGGGTGACGCAGTTGTTTGTTACGATCGGTTCGACCTGTGTGCCGATCCCCGGAGCACAGGGGGTATCGGATTATCTTCTGCTGGACGGACTGGGCGCGATGATGGGAAATGATGTCGCGATCAATCTGGACCTGTTAAGCCGCAGTATATCCTTTTATGCATGCGTGCTGATCAGCCTTGTGATCATTGCGGTTGCATATTTCCGAAGCGGTAAGAAAAAAGGGGGATCTTTATGATTGGCTATTATGATTATACGGTGATTTTAACCTATTTTTCGCTGGTGTCTGCAGGACTTGGGATCTTTATCTCGCTGCATGGCGACGGACATCCGTATATTGGTATATTTTTCCTGCTGTTCTGCGGACTTTGCGACGCTTTTGACGGAAAAGTCGCCAGGACCAAGAAGAACAGAACGGAAGACGAGTGCAAATTCGGTATTCAGATCGATTCGCTCAGCGACCTTGTGGCGTTCGGTGTTCTTCCGGCCTGCATCGGTGAAGCCGTCCTGAACCAGTCCACCAAGTATCCGGATAAGATCGTCCGCGGAACCGGCGATCCGAAAGACCTGTTTGCGCCGGTCCTGTTCTTTCTAATCCTCATGCTTTATGTGCTGGTGGCTATGATCCGCCTGGCTTACTTTAACGTACAGGAGGAAAAACGTCAGAAGGTGGAAGAAGGTGTCCGGAAGTACTATGAAGGACTCCCTGTTACATCCGCTTCGCTGATCTTTCCGGCGATCCTGCTGTTCCAGTTCCTGACACCGGGCGATATGACACTCCTGTATTTTATCGGTCTGGCTGTGACAGGCTGCTTATTTGTTTCCAAACTGAAGATCCGGAAACCGTCCATGAAAGGCATTCTGATCTGCATCGGGATCGGTGCCGTTGAGTTTCTGATCCTGCTGATCCTCCGATTTCTGAAATAAGGGTAGATGCATGCTGGCTTTTCTATATCAAACTGCATTTGGCAGACTGATCCTGAAAATATTATGTAAACCTCAGATCTCGGAACTCTGCGGTCGTTTTATGGATACCGGGGCATCCCGGATCCTGATCAAACCCTTTGTCCGTAAAAATCACATCGATCTATCCGAATATGAAACCGGATTTTCCTGTTTCAATGACTGCTTTTGCAGAAGGATCAAACCCGGTCTGCGCGCGTTCTGCGAGGAGGAGGATGCGCTCTGTTCCCCCTGCGACGGACTGCTATCCGTTTACCGCGTAAACGGTGATACGGTCCTGCCTGTAAAACAATCCCGCTATACGATCCCTGACCTGCTTCGCAACAGCCGGCTTGCCGAAAAGTTTACCGACGGCTGCTGTCTGGTGTTCAGGCTGTGCGTGAACCATTATCACAGATACAGTTATTTTGACAGCGGGAGTAAGGGAAAGAACATCCGGATCCCCGGCATCCTGCATACCGTCCGCCCCATAGCGCTTGCCCGGTACCCTGTTTTCATACAGAACAGCAGGGAATATACGGTGCTGCATACGGTTCATTTCGGCGATGCGGTCCAGATGGAAGTGGGCGCCATGCTTGTCGGGAAGATCAGTAATCATCACGGGACGCACAGATTTGTCCGCGGAGAGGAGAAGGGATGCTTCCTCTACGGCGGCAGTACGATCATCGTCCTTTTGCAGAAAAACACAGTAAAATTCAGCGATGAGATCGAGAAGATCACGGGCACGGGAGAGGAAAAACCGGTCCGTATGGGAGATGTGATAGGTCGGAAGTATAATTTGTCACATTATTCTTGATTTTTAATGAATATTTCTTTATAATAAAGTTACTTATTTTTATTTACACACTATTCATGGAAGAGAGGACTTGTATATGGGAGATAAGAAAGCGAATAAGGGCAAACTGAGTATCGTCGCAATGATGCTGATGTTTGTGCTGATCCCGCTGGCGGTGACATGCATTATCCTGACGATCATCGGAGCCAAAGAGATCAGAACGAACATGACGGATCAGACCTTGGCATCGTTAAAGATTGCGGCGACCAATTTGCGCAACTGGTACGAGTGGGACATTGTAGAGGCCGGTGAGCTGACACCGGACGAGGAGTACATCGACAGCCTGAAAGATCAGGGCGTTGAACTGACACTCTTCGAAGGCGATACGAGATATTCGACAAGTGTCCGCAAGGATGACGGAACCAGAAACATCGGGACCAAGGCTGCCGACGGGATCTGGGATACGGTATCCAAGGGCAATGATTTCTCCGATACCAATACAAAGGTAGCAGGTAAAGACTTCTATGTTTACTACATGCCGTTCCATGGTGCAGACAAATCGATCATCGGTATGGCGTTTGCCGGAATGCCTTCCGCAACGGTAGACAATGCAATCTCCAAGGCGATCACAACATTTGTTATCATCGCAGTGATCTCGTTCCTGGTATGGTCCGCACTGGCAGTTTTCCTGGCACTGCGTGTCGGCAAGTCACTGAAGGAAACGGCAGCAAGCCTGTCGGTTATCGCAGACGGCGATCTGACGGCAGACGGCACGGGTACCGCTTCAGCGGTTTCGGAAGTTACGAGCCTGATCCATTCGACAGGATCCATGCATGACAACCTGAAGAAGACGGTATCCAATATTAAATCTTCGACCGGCGAACTGTCCGGAGCGATCACGGATGTAAACGGCACGATCGCAGAGTCGCAGACATCTACGGAGCAGATCCAGACAGCGATCGGCGAACTGGCACAGACATCCATGACGATGGCCGAGAACGTTCAGAACGTAAACGAGCAGGTTATCAACATGGGCAACGAAGTTGGCGAGATCGCGGAGAACGTCAAGAAACTGAACGATTCTTCCGCATCCATGAAGCAGGCATCCTCCAGCGCGAGATCTTCCATCGATACGATCATGGAAGGCAGCAAGAGAAGCGCAGAGGCTGTTGGCGAGATCAACAATCAGGTTACTTCCACCAATGCTTCGATTGAGAAGATCAATGATGCAGTATCCCTGATCCTGGATGTTACATCCCAGACCAAGCTGCTGTCACTGAACGCAAGTATTGAGGCAGCAAGAGCAGGTGAGTCCGGTAAGGGCTTCGCGGTTGTAGCCGAGGAGATCAAGAAACTGTCCGAGCAGTCCGAAGAATCCGGTAACTCCATCAAGGCGATCGCACAGGATATCATCGCGAAGTCTTCCGAGTCCGTACAGCAGGCTGCCAAGATCAGAGAGATCATCGAGCAGGAGCAGAGCGATATGAACGCTACACAGGAGATCTTCAACACACTGATCTCCGAGATCGATGTTTCCGTCGAGCAGATCAGCGAGATCTCGAACAGAGTACAGGAACTCGAGGATATCAAGGGCGTGATCGTATCCAACGTATCCGACCTGAGCGCGGTATCCGAGGAAACAGCTGCAAGTTGCGAGACAGTAGAAGGTTCCGTATACAATGTAGTGGATGCTTTCGGCAACATTTCCGCAAAGGCACAGGAGATGGCTGCACTGAGCAGCGACGTAGACGGTGCTGTAGAGTTCTTCAAACTGTAAGAAAGTCAACCGCTGCGTGAGTCTCTATGCAGGCTGACGCAGGCAGGATATGACAGAATAAGCTGAAGTCAGACGAGGGCTATGATCATCATGGCCCTCGTATTATGTGCCCTGCTCAGGCTAGCAGGACACGAAAGGATGAAAATATAATGCTGGAAAACGAACTGCAAAAGGACGGCGTATATGTAAGAAAGCTCACGATCACGGAAGAACTTGCGGATGAGAACGGATACGCAACGGTTCTTTCGATCGCAACCGCTATGCAGGAGGCGGCGGGAGACCAGTTGGTCGATCTCGGGATCGGCTTTGACGTAACGAGCGCAAAGGGACTGCTCTGGATCGTGGTATGGAGCGTGTTTCAATTCAGCCGCTTCCCGAAGACCGGTGAGACGGTAACCCTTTATACCTGGCCCGGGACAAAGATGCACTGGTTCTATCCCAGGAGAGCGTATGTATTTGATGCGGAGGGTAAGGAACTGGCGCATGCTGCCTATATGTGGATGCTGATGGATGCGACGAAGCGTTCCGTGACAGAGGACAAGGGCATGCTGGGACCGCTGCCGAAGGTTTCCGTAGAAGGGGAATGCAAGGTGCCGCCCATGAAGATTGATTTTCCGGCCGACCTGAAAAGTCACGGACGCAGAACGGTTGACGCATGCGAGGTGGATGAGAACAATCACCTGAACAACGCCCATTACCTGAACTGGGCGGCGGATATTGCCAAAGCGTCCGGTTTCCGGATGCATGAACTGAAAACGCTCTGGATCAATTACAAAAAGGAGATCCTGCCGGAGGAAACGGTGGAACTGTTGTGCGAGCGCGACAAAGATACCCTGTATGTGGCCGGGGCCGGAACGAAAGAGCAGCATTTTATCGCGAAACTTGATTTTGCGTGATGATTGCACTTGACAAACAGCGATGGTGTCGAGTAGTATATGTAAGTGGCTTGCACAGTAGGGAACGGATCACTGTGGGAGCAAAACGGGATCTTAGCTCAGCTGGGAGAGCATCTGCCTTACAAGCAGAGGGTCATAGGTTCGAGCCCTATAGGTCCCATTATGCCCTACATTCGCTTCGCGAATATAGCGCAAATTCTGTAACGCCTACGGCGTTACCGGGCACAGGTTCTGTAAGCGCAAGCGCTTACGTGGCCCTACATTCGCTTCGCGAATATAGGACATTTGGCGAGATGGCTCAACTGGCTAGAGCGTCCGGTTCATACCCGGGAGGTTGAGAGTTCAAGTCTCTCTCTCGCTATTGAAACATTACAACGCGAATTATTGAGAGAAGTCCGCAAGCATTTGTTTGCGGGCTTCTCTTATGCGCGGGATGTTTTGTAAACAGGCACAAATACGTAGAAATTGCAATCGTTCAATCATGCAGTTTACATAGTCTGTAAAAAAAGGTTTACATAGTTTACAATTTTGTAAAAATATGTTATGATTTTGAAAATGCGTTATTGTGCAGATCGGCTGTTTTGCCGATATATGTATAGTTAGTGAGTAAACAGCAGAGACAGTTTTCAGAAGGCCGTCCGTGGAGAGAAAGAGGATCCATAGGGGCGGATGTAAGAATCCCAGGAGGTTTAATGATGAAAGGAAAGAGAATTCTGGCGGCGCTTGTATGTATGGCTATGATCATGACATCAGGCAGTTTCACGACGTTTGTTTTTGCACAGGAAGTGCAGGACCAGAGCGTGCTTACCGTTGAAGCGGGAGAGCAGATCGTTCTGTCTGATCCGGAGCAGCCTGAAGTGACCGTGGATATTGAAGAAGCAGATCCTGCAGATGAGGATGCGCCGATTCCCGCCGAGCCCGAATCGGAACCGGTACAGGATGAGACGGATGCTCCCGCAGAAGGCGTAAACGATGAGGAAATGCAGGAAATCCCTATAGATGAAAATGAAGCTCTGACAGAAGAAGTTCAGGCTGATGCAGATGATGCCGAAGAAGCTGAAGAACCGGAAGAGATCGGTGAAGAAGCGGAACTTCTAGGCGTGAGACCGACAGTGGTCTCTCCGGAATTCGATGCCGACAGTGAAGAATTGGCATGGGCAGACGGAGAGCCGGCATCAATCGGTGAAACGGTTTTACTTCCTAAAAAGGTCACGATCATTAATTCAGGGATTTTTAATACCGGTATTGGCAAAACCATTAAGCATGTTTACTTTGAGGACGGTAGCGAGTTAGAGAAAATAGGGGCTAGTGCGTTTGAAGACAGCTCTATACAGGACGTGGCGT
>JAGCXZ010000301.1 GCA_017961065.1 Lachnospiraceae bacterium | reverse complement strand
GGAACGAATGCATCGAACATGTTCTGGCCGCCCAGGAAGTCAAGAGAACCATCGGAGATAGACATTACTGTACCGGAAGCTACGCAGTCCTTTGTACCGCCTTCGCCGTTCAGAGTACCATTTGCCCACTTGTACTGTAAGCCATCCTCTGTTGCGTTCAGAGTGATCCAGTCGATGATCTGACCAACAGCTTCTTTCTTTGTCGAATCCTTGTTAGCAAGAACCCATGTGCCGCCCCAGAAGAAACCAACCGGAGGTGCGCAAACAGCCCAGTCACCGTATGTGCCTTCGCCAACAGCTTCGCCACCACAGTTAGGAGCCAGTGTGTAGTTGATCAGCCATGCAGGACCAAAGAATGCGAATACGCCCTTAGGACCTTCGTCCTTCATATCAGCGAACCATGCATCTGTCCAGTCCTGAGTATCGTTATGATATCCGTTGTCCTTTAACTGCTTGGAGTAGTCTAAGAAAGCTTCTCTCTTAGGATCGATCGTCAGCTTGCCGTCAACGATCCAGCCCTGATCGGAGCTGTTCTCAACTGCGTGCCACAGATCACCGTCACCGGATACGATAGCGTAACCTTTAGCTTTTAACTTCTCAGCTGCTTCGAAGAACTTATCGAAGTTCTGGGAACCTGCGCCGATTGCTTCAGCAACGGTTTCCGGATCATCAGAACCGAATACGTCCTTAGCGATGGAACGACGGTAAATGAAAGCACCGCCTGTTGCCTGGTAGCCGAGAGCTACTACGTCGCCGTCCGGGTTTGTTCCGATATCAACGGTGTACTGAGCAATGTCAGCAGCCTTGATCTCAGCGTCAACATCGATACCAAGATCCTTGTAAGGAGCTGCGTACTGGTAAGCATCACCCTGAGAATACTTCAGAATGAAAGCTGCCTCTGCTGCATACATATCAGGAGCTTCTGCGCCACCTGCTGCAAGAGCAGCATCCAGAGCGGGCTGATAAGCACCATCTGTTGTAGCGATGATTGTTGTGTTTACAGTGTAACCGAAATCAGGATTAGCCTCTAAGAACTTGTCAACCATTCCCGGGATCTCATCTGTGAAGGACCACAGATTGATCACATTGTCGCCTGCCGGAGCTTCTGCAACTTCTTCTGCTGCAGGCTCTTCAGCTGCGGGTTCTTCTGCTGCGGGCTCTTCAGCTGCCGGAGCAGGAGCTTCGGTTGCAGGTGCTTCTGCTGCTGCGCCACATCCGGCAAGCAGTGTAGCAACCATAGCAACGCTAAGTACTACGCTTAATACTTTCTTTTTCATTTTGTTTCCTCCCTTGCGTATTTTATATAAAGCACTATGCCTTATACCTGATACAAAAAAAATGATATCACATCTCGATCTGTATGTCACGCAAAAATTAAAAAATTATTCACAATTTATTCACAACTCATTCATAGGGACGGATCGTCTCGATCGTTCCGTCATCATCTATGTGCAGCTGCGTATACTTCACGCAACGCTCATGAGTGATCCCGCCGGACAGTTCACAATCATGATAAAACAAATACCATTCTCCATCGATCTGCACCACCGAATGATGCGTTGTCCAGCCCAGTACCGGTTCCATGATCCTTCCTTTATATGTGAAAGGTCCGTCCGGTCTGTCTCCTTCGGCGTAGCAAAGATAATGCGTTGAGCCCGTCGAATAAGAGAGATAATATTTCCCGTGATGCTTATGCATCCACGATCCTTCAAAAAATCTCCGCGCCTCGTCGGATGCCTTCAGCGGCTCCCCGTTTTCGTCCAAAATCTGCAGCTGTTTCGGTTTCGCTACGAAGCCGTTCATCTCATCGTTGAATTCGGCAAACATCGGTCCGAGTGCAATCTCGTCCCCTTCCGGGCGATGCGCCTCGCGGTCGAAACTGCCCGACTGCCACATCTCAAGCTGTCCGCCCCAGAGTCCGCCGTAATAGCAGTATACCCTTCCGTCATCATCAGCCAGTACCGCAGGATCGATGCTGTAACTGCCCTGTATATAGTCTTTCTGCGGAACGAAAGGTCCGATGGGGGAATCCGATTCCGCAACGCCGATCCGGAAGATACCGTCATGGTCTTTGGCGGGAAATACAAGATAGTATCTGCCGTTTTTCCGGATGCAATCGGGAGCCCACATCTGAGCGCTCACCCACGGAACGTCGTCCTGGGAAAGCGCCAGGCCGTTATCGATGCACGGAGAATCCAGGTTCTCCATGGACAGCACATGATAGTCTTCCATCTTGTACTGGTCCCCGTTGTCATCATCCGGAAAATCACAGTCCAAATCATGTGAAGGGTATATGTAGATCTTCCCGTCAAATACATGCGCGGAAGGATCCGCTGTATAGATACTCCTGATCAGAGGAGTTCTTTCATTCGCTCTCATATTATGATAATAAAATATGATCCGATTCGCTGACTATATCATTATTGCTTTTCGATTCCTAATAATTGCTATTTTCTGTTCGCCTCCATCTGCGCACTCAGAAGATATAAGAACGGAGAGTTCCAATAGATCGTGATCTCATTCGTGGAAAAACTCTGCGTGTTATCCGCGTAGCATTTTGCAGGGGGCGTTCCGGCCATTGCGGATTTGATATACGAGTCCTCCCCGTATCCGTCCGGGCCGCCCACGACCATACCGGGCATTGCCTGCTGCTGCACCTCGCTCGGTCTGTGGTGCGGGTGTTCCGGCGAGAGCCCGCCGGCTCCGGTCACAAAGCAGAAGCCCGTTGCGTTCTGGCCAAGGATATAGGACATCTGATCATAGGCAGCCTGCTCATATGCAGCCGCATTCACGGTATCCCAGCCTGATGCAAGCATCATCTGTCTGGCATTGGAGCAGACACTTAAGTTGGAGCCCCAGCAGTAATTCTCCCCGAGGGAAACCATATAGCCGTCGTCCCTGCTGTTCTGCAGGAAGGTCTGTGCTTTCTTTCCGATCTCCTCCTTCAGTTTGGCAAGCAATTCCGGATTCTGCAGTTTCTCATCCATCCGCAGATAAGCGATATTGCCGTAACTTCCGACGCTGTCCCAGCCAAACCCGTGCAGGACATATAAGTCAAGCAGCTCTTCCGCATATGTTTTATACTTTTCTTCCTCCGTCAGCCGGTACAGTTCCACGGCAGCCCAGAACATCTCATCTTTATACTGCCCGTCGGGATATTCCCCCGTTGTGATTTCCTCCGGATTCTTAAATCCCGTGGCGCTCCTGTGCTCTTCCAGATAGGCATATGCCTTTTGGGATGCCGCAAGCGCTTTTTTGGAAAAATCGGGATCGATATCCGCGTAGATCCCGGCTGCCTTGGCCATGACCGCGGAAAAATCACCGGTCGCCGTGTTCGAGATATCGCAGATCACCAGTTCCTCCGTCTCGTCCTGCGGCATGACAAACTCCGGAAACTCGCGGCACGTGACTTTGTGGTATACGCCTCCGGATTTTTCGTCCTGCATCTTAAGCATCCAGTCCAGTTCATACCTGGCCTCATCCAGAATGTCCGGAATGCCGTTTCCGCTCTCGGGGATCCCGCAGTCATCCCTGTCCCAGATCTCCGGGAAGTCCTCATAAGCCAGCAGGAGGTCTGCAACCGCCGTTGCCCCGGCCACCACGTAACGTCCGTAGTCACCCGCATCATGCCAGCCGCCGCTCACATCCTTATAGGTGTTCGTTCCGTAG
>JAGCXZ010000300.1 GCA_017961065.1 Lachnospiraceae bacterium | reverse complement strand
GTGTCTTTACTCTACAAAAAGTGTACCTTTTCTGTAAATTGCTTTGATATTGTATCTGCGCCCTTTTCAACAATACCATTTTATCAGATAAAAAAATGAAATAAAAGGCATTCAAATTAACTATATATTAACCGTATATTAACATTATATCACTGTAGAAAAGAAAAAACAGACTTATATATTCTCCACTTATCCCACATCTATTCTTTTGATGATCGGGATGAATTTTCTTATGATATTATTCTACCATTGTAAAAAGAAATGACAATCAGCCTTTAGGTCCTTTTTAGATCCCATGGAGCTGTTGTCATCATATTTCATAATACAATTATCATACGTTAAAAACCGACAATCAAGACAGTTTGATTTACATATCATTGATAAAACATTGAATTCATTACTTCATGGTAGCATTATAACATGGTCATCCCTACAAAAGAACATACTTTGAACCCGTGAATAACCCGTATTTATTCCATGGATGCCAAAACCGTGATGCTCGTATGGTATGATACCAATATATCACCTGTGATGAAGTAAAAACATACGCCAAGTCTACTTTTTAAATACTTTTTTATCTCTGTATGATTTTGATATTATTGGCAGATATGCCAAGATTTATTAAGATCTGAATGAAAACTCGATATAAAGAACTATGATTATATAAAAAGAAAAGTACTACCATAAGTGTAGTACTTCTTCTTTGAGCAATTAACGTTATGAATCAGTTACAAATAGCCAAATTCAGCTGCTTCCTCCTCTCATTCATACGTTAGGTGCTTACGTAGGTACTTACGCGGAAAAATCGAAAGCCCGCAAACCATTGATTTTACGGGCTTTTTTGATGCCTCAGACCGGAATCGAACCGGTACGGGGTTTAAATCCCGCAGGATTTTAAGTCCTGTGCGTCTGCCAGTTCCGCCACTGAGGCATTTAGTGGGACCTATAGGGCTCGAACCTATGACCCTCTGCTGGTAAGGCAGATGCTCTCCCAGCTGAGCTAAGCGCCCATACGACCCAGACGGGACTCGAACCCGTGACCTCCGCCGTGACAGGGCGGCGCTCTAACCAACTGAGCCACTGGGCCAAACGTGCAAAATCATTTATTAACATACACCACATCAGGCGAAAATTCAAGTATCTTTCTGCTAAGATGCGGACATTGTCCCGTTTTGTTTTCCGCCCTTCTCTTGCATCTTCGTCCGGTATCTGCTCGCACTGACCCCAAAGTAGCGGCGAAACGCCGATGAGAAATGCTCAACGGATGAATATCCGACCGCATCCGCGATCTGCGTGATCGTGATCTCCTTTGAGCGCAAAAGCAGCGCCGCGGCCGACATGCGCGCTTCGGTTTTCTTACTCTGGAAATTCATGCCGTAGTGCTCAAGAAGCAGGCGCTGTGTCTGCCTGGTGCTTAGATGCAAACGGTCCGAGAGATCCGTTAAAGTCAGGGTTCCGTATTCGTAAAGAAACGCTTCCTCGATCGTTAAAAACTGATGATCGAGGGATCGCTGTCCGGACAGTTCGCCTTCCTTTGTCTCCACGGTATAATTCCTGACACATGCGATGATCAGCTGTTTTAAAAGGGATTCGACCTGCATACGGTACCCCAGGTTCTTCTCTTCCAGTTCCTCAAAAAGCATCCGCATCAGCGCATGGATCCTGTGACGGTCCATGCCGTACCAGACCATCATATCGCGGAACAGATGCATCGGGGACCTCAGATTGGCAGAGCGTTTGCTGTGATCGGACAGTTTTAAGTACACACAGTATTCGGAAAGCGGATCGGACGCATCCGGAATCATCGAATGCTGAATGTGCGGTCCCGTAATGTAGAGGATATTGGGCACAACCTCATATTCCTGCCCTTCCACCGTCACCTGCCCGTGTCCGCCGGAAATGTAATGGATCTCGTAACTGTTATCCGAATGCGCATGCATCGGAATGGATCTGTGAAAGCATTCAAAGACGATATTGCCGACATAGACCGGTTCATTTTCCATCACAAAAGATATGTTCAGATCCTTATAGGCGATTTTTTCCGCAGCGTTTTCTTTCATGGAAATATCATACCACAAAACCTGCGCGAATGCGACATCCGGCTTAAGATCCTGTCATTAAACTCTCTTATGGATCCGGGCGGTTTTGCGTACAATTTAAGTATCAAATAATACCAGAAAGGAGAAGTGTATTATGGTAAAAATGAGAGGCGCGATCCTGCCCGGTAATTCCACCGTGGAACTGAAGGAATATGACATCCCGAAGCCCGGCTACGGGCAGGTTCTGATCAAGACGAAGGCGACCACGATCTGCGGCAGCGACATCCGCTGTATCTACAGAGAGCATACCGGCAAGGGGGCTGAGGGTTACATTCCCGGTATGATCGCAGGGCATGAACCCTGTGGTCTCATCGTCGAAGAAGGCGAAGGACTGAAGCGGTTTCAAAAAGGCGACAGAGTCATCGTCTATCATATCTCGGGATGTGGTGTCTGCAACGACTGCAGAAGGGGTTACTACATTTCCTGTACAAGCAAATTCCGTGCGGCATACGGCTGGCAAAGAAACGGCGGCATGGGCGACTATATCCTGGCGGATGAAAAGGACCTCATCGCTCTTCCCGACGAGCTGACCTACAAGGACGGCGCACAGGTTGCCTGCGGATTCGGTACGGTCTATGAAGCGATTGAGAAGATCGGGATCAGCGGCAACGACGCGGTTCTGGTCACGGGCCTCGGTCCTGTCGGACTTGCAGCACTGATGCTCTGCAAAGCACTCGGTGCCAACCAGCTCATCGGTGTGGAAATGAATGATTACCGCATCGATCTGGCAAAGAAGCTGGGTCTTGTGGATCAGGTGTTTAAACCCGGCGAGGATACGCTGAATGAGAACTTAAAGGCTACAAACGGCCGCGGCGTAGAAAAGGCGATCGACTGTTCCGCAGCAGATCCCGGAAGACAGCTTGCGATCCGTGCAACCCATGCTTACGGAAAGATCGCGTTTGTCGGTGAGGGCGGAACCTGCAATTTCAATCCGAGTCCCGACATCATTCACGGACAGAAGACCATTTACGGTTCCTGGGTGACATCGCTTTGGAGAATGGAAGAACTGGTCGACAGACTGGTAAGATGGAACATCCATCCGGATCAGCTCATCACACATGAATTTGAACTCTCACAGGCCGGAGAAGCCTATGCACTGATGGCATCCGGACAGTGCGGAAAAGTCGCTGTCGTTTTCGGCGATCAGAACGAAAAGTAGATCGGAGGAAACTATGGGTGAATTCATAACCAATGTTCCGTCATACAAACTGAACACGGGCGCCATGATGCCTGCGGTCGGGCTTGGAACGTTCGGATCCGACAAATATACGCCGGACCAGATCTCCGAAGCTGTAAAAGGCGCCGTAAAAGCCGGCTACCGGATGCTGGACTGTGCATCGGTATACCAGAACGAAAATCAGATCGGCAAAGTTCTTTCGGTCCTTTTTGCCGAAGGAATCGTGAAACGGGAAGATCTCTTCATCACTTCCAAAGTCTGGAACGACCGGCACCGCGAAGTCGGGAAAGCCTGCAGAAAAAGCCTTTCGGATCTGCAGCTTTCCTATATCGATCTCTATTTTGTTCACTGGCCGTTTCCGAATTATCATGCACCCGGGTGTGACGGCGATTCCAGAAATCCCGACTCCAAGCCTTTTTCGGTGGATGAGTTCATGGATACGTGGCGTCAGATGGAAAAACTGTATGATCTGGGCCTCGTAAAGGCGATCGGCATGTCCAACATGACGGTATCAAAACTGGAGCAGGTCCTTCCGCTCTGCAGGATCATGCCGGCTGCGCTTGAGATGGAATGCCATCCGTCCTTCCCGCAGCAGGAACTCTTTGATTATGCACAAAAGCACAGGATCCAACCGATCGGCTTCTGCCCGATCGGCTCACCGAGCCGGCCCGAGAGAGACCGGTGTGAAGATGACGTAGCCGATACGCAGCTTCCGGAAGTCGTTACGGTTGCAGACAACCACAACATCCATCCCGCACTTGTGTGCATCAAGTGGGCCGTACAACGCGGACTTTGCACGATCCCCTTTTCCGTCAAAGAACAGCAGTATCTGTCCAATCTGAAATGCACGACGGAAGATCCGCTGACGGATGAAGAGATGGAGCTTTTGAAAAAAGCAGACCGCAACTGCCGTCTGGTCAAAGGACAGGTCTTCCTCTGGCCCGGCGCCAACGACTGGACACAGCTGTGGGAATGAGCAAATAGGAGAATACGATGTTAAAAGGAATCCCGAAATTATTATCACCGGATTTATTGAAAGTACTTTGCGAAATGGGGCATGCTGACCGGATCGTCATCTCGGACGGGAATTTCCCCGCCGAATCTGTCGGCAAAGATGCCGTGATCGTCCGGCTTGACGGACACGGCGTCCCGGAAGTGTTAAATGCGATCCTGCAGGTTTTCCCGCTGGATACGTATGTGGAGCACCCCGTAAACCTGATGGAAGTCATGAAGGGCGACAATGTGGAAACCCCGATCTGGGATACCTACAAAGAGATCCTGCAAAGACATGACAAACGGGGAGAAAAGATGATCGGGCATATCGAGCGGTTTGCTTTTTACGAAGAAGCCGCAAAAGCCTACGCCATTGTGACGACGGGCGAATCCGCTCTCTATGCCAATATCATGTTGCAGAAAGGCGTTGTAACAGACTGAACCTCAAAGAGGTGATAACAGAACCGCTGCGGCATCATAATTCGGCGCAAAGCGAAGTTTTAGCATATGGCCGGTGATCGTAATCTCATGATCACCGGTTTCATATTGATCAATGATCTGATACTCTTTGTCAAGCGGGATTGAGATCTCCTGCGACCCGTCATGGGCAAACGAATGGACGATCACAAGAACCCTGCCGTCTTTTCCGTACCGTACGCCCGCCTGATAATCCTTTAAGTCCCTGTTGGACTCCTGGAAGGGGCCAAAGCGTTTTGTCAGGCCGTCTATGATCACCGGCGATGCTTTTTTATAGAAATCGATGCCCTTCTTTGCCAGGGCTCGCTGTTCTTCCGATAAGTCAAACACGTCTCCAGAGATACACAGCACACCATACATGCCGGCACAGACGGAATAGGCGATCCGCTTCAGGGGATCCGTGCCGCGCAGTACCGCCCAGATCTGTAATTTTTGTGTCAGAAGAAGCTTCTGCAGATCGGCAGCAATGACCGGGATCTCTTTTTCTTCATGGGCATCGGAAAACGACAGGTAATCCGCAAGTTCCATAAAGCCCGGTTCCAGTCTGTGTCCGCCGGAAGCGCAGACCTCGATCGCGATGCCGGGTACCTTTTCCCTGATCTTTGCAAAGAATGCCTTCGTGGCTCTCATGCAGGTCCTGAGCCCTTCTCCCGGACTTTCCGCCCCATCGGTCCCGATCCCGATCGTTTCATTGTAGTCGATCTTGATATAGGCAAACCCATTCTCATTCAGAAAATCGATCACTTTTTCCGTCAGATAGTTTTCCACCCATTCGCTTCGCATATCCCAGAATCTTCTGGTCCCGGAAATAATGATTTTTCCGTCTCTTGTTAAAAGGTGTGGCGTGTCATTTACGGCGTCTGCATCTTTTCCGGCCACCTCAAGTTCAAACCAGATCCCTGCCTTCATACCGGCATCATTGATCTTCTTTACAACCGGTTTCAGACCGTTCGGGAAAAGCTCTTTGGAAACGTGCCAGTCGCCCATGTTATCCTGCCAGCCGCCGGTCTCGTTCGCATACCACCCGGCATCGATCACAAAATAGTCAAAATCATTGCCGTCGATCACCCTGAGGATCTTTTGAATGTTCTCCTCACTCGGTCTGCCCCATGTGGTGCAGTATTCGTTAAACAGGGCGGGAAGCGTTTCCATGCGCTGCTTTTCAAGTAACTTCTGTCTCTGTACGTCAAGCAGCCTGTCACAGGCTGTCTCAAAGTCGCAGGCAGCCGCCGTCAGATAAACCTCCGGCGTCGTAAACGTCTCCTGCAAACGAAGCGTTTTGCGCCAATGGCCAAACTCATAATCGGCAAGCCCCGCGCTGATACACAGATTCCCGTCGATCCGGACGGTTTCGATCTGCCATGAGCCTTCGCAGACACAGGAAAGGGCCCAGAATACACCGGCTTTTCTGTCTTCGATCGCGGCAAACGGGAAGAATCCCCTGACAGGCATGGAACCCAGCGCACCGAATTTCTCGATCCTGACGGCAAAATTCGCCCAGGAAGGCTCTAAGAGCAACTCTTCGATCGAACGGCATTCATGACGCCCTTCTTCGCTCCAGCGGCTTCTGAAACGGTGCAAAAAAAGACGCCCTTTTGCATCGTCATCCGTATACGGTGTGATACCGCCAAGGTTGACTGACGAAAGCGCCTCCAGTGTCAGTTCCGATGTTGTTTCATTGGTGATCTTTGTATATACGCGGATACCGCGGCATCCCTTCACTGCAACCACAACATGCTCTGCCACAATCCCTTCCTTAGAGCGCATGATTGTCGTTACGATCTTTTCTTCTGCCGTTTCCATAATGTTCTGGGAATCATAGGTCAGAGCGCATGTCAGTGCACTGTTGTGCCTGGTCTCTCCCGCGCAGAAGCCGATCGAAGAAGCATCTCCCGTACAGGAGATCTGGATC
>JAGCXZ010000299.1 GCA_017961065.1 Lachnospiraceae bacterium | reverse complement strand
GGATACAGCCAGGGCAGCGATCCGTACGCAGGGCGTCGAGAAGGTTTATCTGGTATACAGACGGAACGTGCGGTACATGCTGGCAGACGAGGAGGAACTCAAAGAGGCGCTTGCAGACGGCGTCACCTTCTGCGAACTCATGTCGCCCGTCAGCTTTTCGGACGGTGTGCTGCACTGTGAATGCATGAAACTCGGGGATGCGGACGCTTCCGGCAGAAGGAGTCCCGTTCCGAACGGAGAATTTAAGGATATCCCCGTTGATACGGTCATTGCCGCGATCGGGGAAAAGGTTGACGGTGATTTTTACGAAAAGTGCAACATCCCGCTGACGGACAGAGGACTGCCGCAGGTGGATCCTGCGACCATGGAGAGCGCCAGGAAGGGCGTCTATGTGATCGGTGACGGCAGAAGAGGACCGGGAACGGTGGTTGAAGCGATCGCGGATGCCATGGCCTGCGCAGAGCATATTCTCGGAAAGAAGATCGCGCAGGATACAGAACCCGATGCGTCAAAAGATGCCATCTATGAGAAAAAGGGCGTGATCGCAGAGCCTTCCGGGGAGCATGACTATAAGCGCTGCTTAAACTGCAGTGTGATCTGCGAAAACTGCGTGGATGTCTGCCCGAACCGGGCCAATATCGCGGTCAATGTCGTGGGAATGGAGATGCCGCAGGTGATCCATGTGGACAGACTCTGCAATGAATGCGGCAACTGCGCGACGTTCTGCCCGTATGAGGGGGCACCTTACAAGGAAAAACTGACGTTGTTTGAAACGCTTGGAGATATGGATGAAAGTGAAAATAACGGTTTCTGCTTCTATCGTCCGGACCGGGAATGCGTGGTGCTGCGCCTGTACGGTAAGACCTATTCTTCCGAGGAGATCTCCGGTCTGATCTCACAGGGTGTGGATGCGTCTGTCGTGCGCCTGATCGAAGCGGTATTCCGCACGCGCGCGTTTGCCTGAAGCGGGTGATTTTGCCTATTCGACCCTTACCATGCGGTATCCGATCCCGATATGGGTCTGGATATACTGCGGGGAATCCGGCAGGGACTCGAGCTTCTTGCGCAGTGTGACCATGAAGACGCGCAGGGAGGCCACGTCGTTATCCCAGCTCCTGCCCCAGATGTTCTGCGTGATGTAGGTGTGCGTCAGGACTTTGCCGGTGTTTTTGGCCAGCAGGCAGAGCAGTTTGTATTCGATCGGGGTCAGTTTGAGTTCTTCGTCGGCCAGGTAGGCGCATCCGGCAGCATGGTCGATCTTCAGTTTTCCGTTGATATATACGGCGTTTTCGGTACCGCTCTCGCTGCTCATCAGGGTAAGGCGTCGTACCGTCACGCGCAGGCGCGCCAGCAGCTCTTCGACCGAGAAGGGCTTGGTCAGATAGTCATCGGCGCCCGCATCGAGCGCTTCGATCTTGTCTTCATCTTCACTTCTGGCGCTGATCACGATGATCGGCATGTTCGACCATCCTCTGATCTGCCGGATCACTTCGATCCCGTCCAGGTCGGGAAGTCCCAGATCCAGAAAGACCACATCCGGGTTATGCGAGGATGCCTGCAAGAGGGCATCGGCGCCGTTGGACGCGACAAGATAGCGGTAATCATGCGTTTTCAGCGTGGTCGTGATCAGGTTGCAGACCGGTGCGTCATCCTCAACGACAAGGATCAGCGGTTTATTCATGTATGTTCACCTCTTCCGATGGCAGTGTAAATGTAAAGCAGGATCCGGTCGGATCGTTATCCGAATAGGCAATGGTCCCGCCGTGCGCTTCCACGATGGTCTTACATAAGGCAAGTCCCAGTCCCAAGCCCCTGCGGCCGTCTACGATCTTATTGCCCCCTGTATAGAACATCTCAAAGACATGCTCCCTGATATCACCGGGGATGCCGGGACCGTTATCGCTGACACTGACGGCGATGAACCCGTCTGTACGTTCCGCGCCGATCACGATCGCGGAGCCTGCCGGGGTGTGTTTGATCGCGTTGTTGATCAGGTTGATCAGAACCTGTGTGATCAGCCTGGCGTCCATTCTGGCCAGAAAGATCTCATCCGGCACGTTTACCGTGATCTTATGATCCGACTTGCGCCTGTCCACATGTTTGAGCGCCTCATCAATGATATCATTTACCACATCCGACGAGATATGTAAATTCATTTTGCCGTTTTCCATACGGGAAATGGAGAGCAGATTCTCAACCAGATTGATCAGCCACTGGGAATCGTCATAGATATCCGAGAAGATCTGCTCGCACATCATGTGATCGAGCTGATCGTAGTGGGAGAGCAGGTTGCTGGCATTTCCCGAGATCGAGGTCAGCGGGGTGCGGATATCATGCGAGATCGTCCGCAGAAGGTCGGCCCGCAGCTGCTCATTCTGCGCCATGATCGCGGCGCGTTCCTTTTCGGCCGCGTTCCGCAGACTGTCGAGCGCGAGCGCGCACTCACCGATGATCGACATGGAAATGCTGTATTCGAAGGCCTCCAGCGGGCTGCTGTCGGTCCGGATCCCCAGAACGCCGTAGCAGTACCCGTTGATGCCGATCGCCTGGTAGAGCGCTTTGGTGTCGGGAAGCGTGATCTTCCTGTGCGGATCAAGACCGCGCTCAAATACAGCCTGCACGGTCCGGGTCTCATTTTCTTCCCCAAAGACGTTGGTGCCGTCGGAATGCGGGGATGGGAACACGGACCCCTGATCGAGCATCCGGTGTTCGTCAGCCTTGTAGATGATCACATCCCTGTCCAGCAGCGTGATGATCTGACCGGCCGTGATCTGCAGTACCGCATCGGTATCTTCGGCCTTTTGCAGGAGCTGGCTGGTGTCCAGCAGGACTTTCGTACGGAAAGCTTCGTGCGCAGCATGTCCGGCGGCTTCCTTCAGCTTGTTGGCCAGCGTGCCGGTGATCAGGGACGCAGTCAGCATGATCACAAAGGTAACCACGTATTCGGCCTCATACGTATGCAGGCTGAACCGCGGCTCTATGAAGAAATAATTGAACAGGAAAACGCTCGCGAGCGAGCTGATCAGGCTTGAGACCGGACTGTCCGTCCAGATCGAAGTGACCAGAACGCCGAGGATATAAACCGTGATGATGTTTGCTTCGGAAAAGCCCAGACGGTGGAAGACGAGTCCGAGACCGGTTGCCAGAAGCAGGAACAGGAACGTGAGAAGCAGGTCCTTTTTGGTGGGCCTGATCCGAAGGATCCCGCGGATACGCTCCCTGTGATATTTCATATGGATCGCCGAATCCGGGATGATATAAACATCCACATCGGGCACGCGCAGGATCAGCTGCTCGATCAGCGGCGCCTTGCTCCAGAAATGCGTCTTACCGGCGGCGTTCCTTCCGATGACGATCTTGGTCGTGCCGGAAATATGGGCATACTCCGAGATCTGCTGGGGGATATCATCGCCGATGAGCATCGTAACGGTTGCCCCGTGCCGCTCGGCATACTGGAAATTGTCCTGCAGACGGTGCTTGTCTATATCAGGCATCGATTCATAGTCGGAGGGTTTGATATAGATCGCCGTCAGGGAACCGCCGAATGCGGCGGCCAGTTTCGCGGCGGCTTTGATGACGCCCTGATTGGAAGGGGACGGGGAGAGGCATACAAGGATATGCTCTTCCCGTTTTGCGGCGGGATTGGCTGTAGCCATGATCATATACTCCTTTATCCGCATATTGTATCACAGATCGTGAAAAATGCACGGCAATTTCACACGTTTTCCGTGATCAGAGCCGGAAGCATTTCTGCAGCTGTTTCTGCTCGCCGAGCACGAGCATCGTCTGATCCGCAGCCAGCATAATATCGGGTGCTATTGAATAGTCAAACACGCCGTTTTCCTTGAGGGCCAGGATGTTTACACTGTATTTTTTACGGATATCCAGCTGCTCTACGGTCTTTCCGGCCCATTCGGCGGGCACGGGAACTTCGAAGATGGCATGCTCCTTGTCCAGTTTGATGTAGTCGAGGATATGGTTGGCCGTGTAGCGGATGGCCGCCCACTCGGCGATCTGCTTTTCGGGGTTGATGACTTCGTCCGCGCCGTTGCGCAGCAGGAATTTGGCCTGTACTTCGCGGTCCGCGCAGGACACGACGAATTTCGCGCCGAGTTCTTTGAGAAGAGACGTGGTCTCCAATGAGTTCTGGAAGTCCTTCTCGATCGCGACGATGCAGATGTCAAACGTGTTGAGACCCAGTGATTTTAAAAACGCTTCATTGGTACTGTCACCGATCTGCGCGTCCGTTACGAGCGGAAGGATCGCGTTGATCCGCGATTCATCCCTGTCTACGGCCATGACCTGGTGACCCAGTTTATAGAATTGTTTTGTGATCAGAACGCCGAAATTGCTCAATCCGATCAATAGTATTGATTTCATCTGTTTTCCTTTCTGTCCTGTTTACTATCCCACAATGATCTTTTCCACGGGACACTGTGATGTTTCGGTCTTGCCGGAGGATACGGCCGCATAGATCAGCGTCAGTCCGCCGACACGCCCTAAGAACATCAGCAGGATCAGTATGCCGCGGGATACCGGCCCTAAGAGCGGTGTGATCCCGAGGGACAGCCCGACGGTGCCGATCGCGGACGCGGCTTCAAATACGCAGCTTCCCAGCGGAAGTTTTTCCTGCGTGCTGATGACCATGGCGGCCATCATGGTCAGGAAGAGGTAGAGGGAGAGCAGTGTGGAGGCGTTTCTGATCACACTGTCTTCGATCCTGCGGCCGAACAGCTGGACATTCTTTTTATGACGGAATACGGAGAATCCGTTGATGAGCAGTACCGCGGCCGTGGTTGTTTTCATACCGCCGGCGGTGGATCCCGGCGATGCGCCGATCAGCATCAGGATGATCACGACAAGCCTTGCAACACCGCTCATCTTTGTAAGATCCGCCGTGTTAAATCCGGCAGTACGCGGCGTGATGGCCTGAAACAGGGACATGCAGAGCCGTTCCTTGAGCGGATAGCCGCCAAATTCGCCAAAAAAGAAGATCGTCATGGGGATCAGGATCAGTGCGGCCGTTGCAGACAGGATGACTTTGCTCTGCAGGCGGTATTTCTTCAGGTGAAACCGGTGTCTGGCAAAGTCCTCCCAGGTTAAGAAGCCGATCCCGCCGAGAAAGATCAGGGCGCTGATGGTCAGCGTGACCGGGACGCTGCCGCTAAAAGAGGTCAGCGAAGAGAACGCGCCCGTCCTTGATCCCATCAGGTCAAAGCCTGCGTTACAGAAGGCGGAGACCGAATGAAAGACGGCGATCCAGATCCCGGATATGCCGTATTCCTTTATGCAGACGGGCATCATGCATATCGCGCCGACCGCCTCGATGACAAAGGCCGTAACAAAGATAAAGCGGAGCAGTTTGACTACGCCGCCGATCTGATGTGCCGAAACCGTATCCTGCAGCATGCTCCGTTCAAAAAGAGAGATCTTTCTGCCTGAAAGCATTGCGATGAAGGCTGCCACCGAAATCACGCCGAGACCGCCGATCTGGATCAGGAGCAGGATAATGGTCTGTCCCGCAGCGGACCAGGTCAGGGCGGTGTCTTTTATGACAAGGCCGGTCACGCAGACGGCCGATGCAGCCGTAAACAGTGCGTCTGAAAATGAGGATGACGTTCCGCTCTGCGAACAGACCGGGAGCATCAGCAGAATGGCTCCGGCCAGGATCACGCCGATAAACCCCAGAATGATGATCTGAAAAGAAGAAAGCCTTATGATACCGATTCTTTTGTACATTTGAGATTCCCCTCCGGTTCTTTCCGGTACATCATAGTTTATCCCGTACAAAGATGGTGTTAAGGCTTTCCTATGGAAATTAAGACTGTATTAAGATTGTGTCTGTGCGTCAGTCGCCAAGGCTTGCGACGATGAAATTTCTGCCGTCGTGCTTGAAGACGGAAATGCCGACGGAGAGCTGATCGGGATTTAACAGATGCTCTCTGCCGGTCGCGGTCGACATCCAGGCATCTACGGTATCCTGGGCGCTGCCGTAATCCTTGGCCAGAAGTTCCGATCTGTAGTAAGCGGGTGCCACCGTATACCACAAACTGCCGTTGGGGCGCGTGTGGTTAAAGCAGACCGTGGATTCCCTGGATCTCGTGTCTGCGCAGAATTCAAGGCTCATGTTGGCTTCTAAGGGCTTCAGGTTGCCGCGGGTACGGTAAGCGTTGATCGCGGTCAGGATCTCTGCCTCCATGGCGTTGTCAAAGGATCCGAGCGCGATACAGGTCGCATCCCCGACATCAAATACGAGCGGCGTGCCGTTTCCGGTCAGATTCGGGTCTTTTTCCTTCTCCCCGTCTTCCGGATCCGGTGTGGGTGTCGGCGTGGGCGTCGACTTGGTCTCAAGAACCGGGGACGCGGCAAACGAAACATCCTCTCCGGTCGGAACGGGTGCCGGGGTTACCGTTGCAGCCGGCGCGTTCGGTGTACGCTCGATCTGCATGATGCGGCTGTTGTCAGTCGGAACGGCATCGGGCGTGAGTTCCGAGATCGCTTTCTCGATCGTGGGATCCTGCGTGCCTGTCCTGGCTGCCGCAGCGTCCTGTTCTCCGCATCCTGCAAGCAGGACAAAAGAGGCCGCCAGCAAAATGGCGCCGATCCTCCCGGTCCGATGCGTTGTTATTTTCCCGAATGCTCTCATATCAGTGCAAATCCCCGTTCTGTTAATCGTTGTTCCGTAAAAGGACCGGTCAAAAACAGGCCCTTATTATTATTTCGGCAAAAAAGCCGGAAATGATCACTTTTTACCCAGGCGGTTCGCAAAAAACCGTCCGATGTGGAAGATCGGATTGTCAAATTTGCGTTTCACGCGCTTTAATTCCTGTCGGATCTGTATGTGCTGCGGACAGTGGGTCTCGCATTTGCCGCACTGCCTGCACAACGAGGCATAGGCAGGTTTTGTCTTCATCGCGGTGCACATGAAATACTCGCGGAAGGCATTGGCATAACCGTCGATCTTCGTCGAATTGTAGAAGCGGAAGCAGCCCGGGATGTCAACGCCTGCAGGGCAGGGCATACAGTAACTGCAGCCGGTGCAGGGTACCAGGATGCTCTTCTGGATGATATCTTTAGCTTCCGACAGGGCTTTATGGTCGGCTTCCGTCAGCGAATGCGCTTCCGTCTGCGCGGCGATCCGGATGTTTTCTTCCAGCATTTCCATGGAGTTCATGCCGGAGAGTACGGTCGTGACTTCGGGCTGGTCATAGAGCCAGCGGAATGACCACTCGGCATCGGACCAGTCCGGATGTGCCTTTTTCAGGAGCGCCGAAGCATCCGGCGGGAGCTTTGCGAGCTTGCCGCCGCGAAGCGGTTCCATGATGATCACGGGGATCCCCATGGAGGCGGCTTCCTTCAGACCGCTCCGGCCTGCCTGCGCGTTCTCGTCCATGTAGTTGTACTGGATCTGGCAGAAGTCCCAGTCGTGCGCATGCAGCAGATCCTGAAAGACACCGGAGGATCCGTGGTAGGAAAACCCGACGTTGCGGATCTGCCCGGAAGCTTTTTTATCCGCGACCCAGTTAAGCACGCCGCGATCCAGAAGCACCTTCCAGATGTCCGGATCGGGCAGCATATGCATGAGATAATTGTCCACATAGTCTGTTTTCAGGCGGGTCAGCTGCTCCCGGAAACGTTTCTCCATCTCCGCCGTATCCTTCATCATATAATGAGGGAGTTTGGTGGCGATCTTAATATCTTTACGGATCTGCAGCTTATCAACGACCTGCCCGAGCGCGGCTTCGCTTCCCGGGTAGATATAGGCGGTGTCAAAATAATTGACGCCGTTTTCATGGGCAAAGCGGATCTCTTTCTCCACCTCATCCATGTCAAACCCGTTCCCCTTGCGCGGGAAGCGCATACAGCCGAAGCCGAGGACGGACTGCTCATGACGGTAAAGCATAACTTAGCGTGCTCCTTTGTCGTAAGGAATACCTTCTGCCTTGGGTGCGCGCGAATTCTTGGATGTCAGCGCGAGAACCAGCAGGGAGATCATATAGGGCAGCATGTTGTAGATGGTGCTCGGTACGTTGAGGGCTTTTAAGAAGCCGATGCCGGTGTAGACATTCGAAAGGGCGCGGAACAGACCGAACAGCAGGGCCGCAAGCGCGATCCTGGTCGGTTTCCACTGTCCGAAGATCATTACGGCCAGAGCCAGGAAACCGAAGCCGACAACGCCGTTCTCAAATTTCCATTCGGATACGCCCGCCGTGATGTAGACGATACCGCCAAGGCCGCCCAGAAAACCGGAGATCATAACGCCCGCGTAACGCATCCTGTAGACGTTGATCCCGACGGAGTCGGCTGCCTGCGGATGTTCGCCGCAAGCCATAAGACGAAGCCCGAAGCGCGTCTTGTAGAGCAGAATATAGGCCGCAACGAGCAGGATCAGTGCAACGAGCATGAACCAGTTAAAATCAAAGCCGTTCATCGATACGATGAAGGATTTTTTCGCATCAAAGTACTGTACAACGGAAGAAACATCATCGGGGTTGGCGGCTGTGTTGATCGCCTTGATGATGACGGTTGCAGCGGCTGTGCCGAGCATGTTCAGCGCGGTACCGACAATGGTCTGATCCGCCTTGAAATTGATGCAGGCAACGGCCAGGAGCAGGGAGTATACCAGACCGACAAGCGCCGAGGCGCCGATCGTAGCCAGAATGATCACGGGCGCGGGAGAGCCGGTCAGATATTTCATGGTCAGCGCACCGCCCATGGCACCCATGACCATGATACCCTCAAGCCCCAGGTTGATCACGCCGGAGTGCTCGGAAAAGCACCCGCCGAGGGCAACGAGGATCAGAACGGAAGCATAGATCAGCGTATATTGCATCAGTAATGTCATGATCTGCCTCCTTTCTGCTCATCTCTTCTTGTGAGCCATTTGTTCAGGAACAGTTTCATAAAGAGTACAAAGCCGCACAGATAAATGATGATCGAAGAGATCAGATCGGAGATCTGTGAGCAGTAAAGCGTCTTGTCAACATAGGCACCGCCCTCGGTGATATGCTGGATGAACAGCGAGGAAAAGATCGCGCCGATCGGATGCAGGCCGCCAAGGAACGCGGCTGCGATCCCGTTAAAGCCCATGCCCGGTACGCTTGACTGCGTACACATCCATTGCTCGTAGCCTGTTAAGTAGAACATGGCTGCACCGAGCCCTGCGAGCGCGCCGCCGATGATCAGTGTCAGGATTGTGTTGCGCTTTTCTTTCATGCCGCAGTATCTGGCAGCGTGCTTGTTGTAGCCGGTTGCCTTGAGCTCATACCCGAATTTGGTCTTCTCCAGGATGAACCACACGAGGATCGCCAGGATGATGGCAAGAGGAATGGCGATCGTCATATACTGGTTGTTGTTAAAGAGCTTATCCAGACCCATGTTTGGCAGCAGGGCCGACTGGTTGACGTTAACGATGTTCTTGGTATAGGGAGAGGTGGTCTCCTTGACGATCGTCAGCAGCATGTTTGCTGTGTAGAGCGAGAGCCAGTTCAGCATGATGCCGGAGATTACTTCGTTTACGTTGCAGTAGGATTTTAGGAATCCGGAGATCGCACCGAGCAGCGAGGACGCCGCACAGGCGAGCAGGACGCATACATACCAGGGCAGCTGCCAGCCGAGCGCAGCATACAGCGCAAGACCCGCTCCCAGCGCATACTGTCCGGCCACCCCGATGTTGAACAGTCCAACCTTGTAGGAAAACAGGATGGAGAGGGAACACATCAGGAGCGGAGCGGTTTTAACGATCGTGTTGCCGAAATACTTCAGGGCCACGGATGCGCTCGGATAGCGGAAGAAGTTACGGATGATGTCAAGCAGTGCCTTGCCGGAACCTCTCGCATCGATAAAGGTCAGAACGATAAATCCTGCAAGAAGGCCGAGAACGATGCAGGCCAGAGAAGAGATAAAGGTCTGCATGGCCGGTTTTTTCAGGATGGATTCTTTCTTATTCATGAAGCACCTCCTCCTGTTCTTTCGTATGATCCGGTCCGGCCGCTGCGGAGTCCGAAGCGGCTCCCTTACCTGCGGCCCCCGACATGTAAAGGCCGAGTTCCTCTACCGAGGTGGTTCGGGGATCGAGTTCACCCACGATCTCGCCTTCATACATGACGAGGATCCGGTCAGGTACCGTCATAACCTCGTCCAGTTCCAGCGAAACCAGTAAAACGGCACGTCCTTCATCGCGCTGCGTGACCAGCTGTTTGTGAATATATTCGATCGCGCCGACATCCAGACCTCTGGTAGGCTGTACGGCGATCAGAAGATCGGGCTTCTTGTCAAGTTCCCTGGCGATGATCGCTTTCTGCTGGTTGCCGCCGGACATGCTGCGCGCCTTTGTGATAGCGCCCTGTCCGGATCTGACATCATACTGCTCGATCAGCCTGTTGGCGTAGGAACGGATGTTGGAGCGCCTGAGCGTTCCGCCGCGGGAAGTGAATTCCGGCTCAAAATAACGCTGCAGGATCATATTGTCTTCAAGCGAATAATCAAGGACCAGGCCGTGTTTGTGTCTGTCCTCCGGGATATGGCTCATGCCGCTGATGCTGCGTTCGCGGATGGAGGCATGCGTGATATCCTTTCCTTTTAAAGTAACGCTGCCTGCCTTCAGCGGCTCCAGGCCGGTCAGACCGTAGACGAGTTCCGTCTGTCCGTTGCCGTCGATCCCGGCGATGCAGACGATCTCTCCGGCATGTACATCAAAGGAAACATTTCTGACCGCGTTATTTTTATGCAGCTTGCTGGCAACGGTCAGCCCGTCCACATGCAGGATCACGTCGCCCGGCGTCCTATCCTCTTTATGTACCGCGAATTCCACGTCACGGCCGACCATCATGCGGGACAGTTCTTCCTTGGTGGTTTCTTTTACGTTGACGGTGCCGATGTATTTGCCCTTGCGCAGGACCGTGCATCTGTCGGCCACCGCCATGATCTCGTTGAGCTTGTGCGAGATGAACAGGATCGATTTGCCCTCCGCGGACAGATTCCGCATGATCTGCATGAGCTCATCGATCTCCTGTGGCGTCAGGACCGCCGTGGGTTCGTCAAAGATCAGGATCTCGTTGTCGCGGTAAAGCATCTTGAGGATCTCGGTCCTCTGCTGCATGCCTACCGTGATGTCTTCGATCAGGGCATCCGGATCGACTTTCAGACCGTATTTCCCGGAAAGCTCCAGGATCCTCTCGCGGGCTTCCTTCTTCTGCAGGAAACCGCCTTTTACGGGCTCAACGCCCAGAATGATGTTGTCCAGAACGGAAAAGCATTCCACCAGTTTGAAATGCTGGTGCACCATGCCGATCCCCAGATCGTTCGCGTCGTTGGGATTCTGGATCTTAACCTCGCGGCCGTCTTTTTTGATCACACCCTTCTCCGGCTGATAGAGCCCGAATAATACGGACATCAGTGTAGACTTGCCTGCACCGTTCTCCCCCAATAGTGCATGTATCTCACCTTTCTTCAGTTGGAGGGTAATGTCATCATTCGCAATGATGCCCGGAAAGACTTTGGTGATACCGAGCATTTCGATCGCATATTGATTGTCCAAAAGCGTTACCTCCATTTAAATATATGTGATACACGAATTTCTTCGTAGCGCATACAAACATTGTACAATATCTAGTTGAATTTATCAATTGATGATACTAAATTTTGTGATTTTGGCTGACAAAGGAATTGCCATTTCCAATCCGCTGTGCTAGAATATGATTTAGCAATTCAGCGTCGGGCATGGTCTTTTTTGTCCGGGCATGCGGGACGGCTGAATTTTGAAGTAATATCTTCAGTAATCATATCAGGAGGGAAATCAAATGAAAAAGGTATTATCGATTCTTCTTGCGGTTGCCATGGTTGCTGCCTGCCTGACAGGCTGCGGCGGAGGCAGCTCTGCCGAAGAAGGCGGCTCTGCAGGAGCAGCCGGTTACAAGATCGCCATGATCACAGACTACGGCGATATCACGGACCAGTCCTTCAACCAGACAACTTATGAGGCTTGCAAGGCTTTTGCGGAAGCAAACGGTATTGCATTCACCTATTACAAGCCCGCCGGCGACTCCACGGCAGATCGTGTGGCCATGGTTGATACGGCTGTTGCGGAAGGCTACAACGTTCTGGTTATGCCCGGATACGCATTCGGCGGCACGCTTGTGGAAGCTGCTCCGAACTATCCGGATGTTAAGTTCATCGCGCTCGACGTTGCGGAAGGTGATCTTCTGGAAGCGGCAGTCGGCAAAGCAGGTGAGTCTTACGATTACAACCCGGCTAACTGGGATCTTTCCAAGTACTTTGACATGAGCAACTGCTACTGCGCAGTATACCCGGAAGAACTTTCCGGATACCTTGCAGGCTACGCTGCAGTTAAGCTCGGTTACACACAGCTCGGTTTCTTAGGCGGTATGGCAGTTCCGGCCGTTGTTCGTTACGGCTACGGTTTCGTACAGGGCTGCGACGCTGCAGCAGCAGAGCTCGGCACAACAGTTGATGTGAAGTACGCATACGGCAACCAGTTCTTCGGCGATGCGGACATCACCGCAGCAATGGACACCTGGTATCAGGGCGGCACAGAGGTTGTTTTCGCAGCAGGCGGCAGCATTTACTCCTCCGCATGTGAAGCAGCTGTTAAGACCGGCGGCAAGGTGATCGGTGTTGACGTTGACCAGGCTCCGATCATTGACGGTCAGTACGGCGCAGGCCTTACGGTGACATCCGCTATGAAGGGTCTGTATCCGACATGCTACAACGCTCTGACAGACATCTGCCTGAAGGACGGTTGGGCAAACTACGGCGGCAAGATCGCTACACTGGGTATCGTGAACGGTGACGATCCGAGCGCGAACTACGTACAGCTTCCGGATTCCACACAGTTTGCGGACGGCAAGTTCACAAAGGATGATTACAAGGCACTCATTAAGGGTATGGCTGACGGTTCCATCAAGGTTTCCAATGATATTTCCGCAGATCCCGTTACCCCGAATGCAAATGTTGACTACCAGGGCAACATTAAGTAAGAATAACCGGATTTTCAGGAAGATCCGCATCTTCGGATGCGGATCTTTTTTGCGCTTTTACGGACTTTTCATTTTACACAAAATGTGCTACAATCTTGCAGTAAAGTTTACAAGATATGGTATGCAGGATCTGATACAGATATGAATCAATATTCCGACAGCAGGCCGGAGACACCGGCCTTAAACAGACACGAAAAACGCAGGGCGCAGAAGCGCCGTGTCACTTCTATCGTTCTGATCGTCCTCGAGGTCATCGTTTTGATCGGGGTGATCGTGGTATTCTTTCACTTTTACACGAAACTGAAGAAGGGTGATTTTGCCACGGATGAACCGTCCAAAAAGACCGAGCAGGCCAAGGACTCGCCGGCATCCGGGACCGTCAATGTCGACAACGACAAATTCGCGCTCACCTGCCGTAAGGTTCAGATCGTCAGGGATGTGGACGGCAAGCCAGCCGCGCTGATCTATTTTTCGTTCACCAATAAGACAAAGGAACCCTTAAGCATGTCCGATGTCTTTCCGCCGTTTGTGAAACAGGGGGATGCGGACTGTGAAACGTTCGCGACACTCGAGAATGCGCCGGATGAGCTCTATAACAGGGATCTGCAGATATCCGACGGACAGACGGTTGAATGCTGCTATGCGGTGAAACTGTACGATACCGTAAGCACGATCACGCTTACGATCCATGACAATTACGACACATTTACGGATATAGGCAGCGTGGATATCCCGCTGCAGAGTTCCGCTCCGGAGGAGGCACAATGAAGATTATCATAGTTGGATGCGGCAAGGTCGGCATTACGCTGGCCGAGCGTCTGAACGCGGAAGGGCACGACATTACCCTGATCGACAAGGATGCGGCAACGCTGCGCACTACGGCGGACAGGATCGACGTGATGGGCGTGGAAGGAAACGGCGTCAGCTATCAGGTACAGATGGAGGCCGGCATCAAGCAGGCGGACCTTCTGATCGCGACGACGCATTCCGACGAGCAGAACATGCTCTGCTGCCTAATCGCCAGGAAAGCCGGCGACTGTCACACGATCGCCAGGATCCGTGATCCGGAGTATGTCAAGGAAGTGCAGTTCATCCGCGAGGAACTGAACATGTCGATGGTGATCAATCCGGAGCGCGAAGCGGCTTCGGAAGTGGCCCGTCTGATCAAATACCCTTCCGCGATCAAGATCGACTCGTTCGCAAAGGGCCGCGTGGATCTCATGAAGCTCGTGATCCCCGAGGACTGCGATCTGGACGGACTAAAGGTTTATGAGGTCAATACCAAGTTAAAGTGCAGGGTCCTGATCTGTATCGTGGAGCGTGACAACGAGGTCCTGATCCCCGGCGGTAATTTCGAACTGCATGCCGGCGACAGGCTTTCTTTCGTGGCCGATCACAGACAGGCACAGGACTTCTTCAAAAAGGCACATGTTAACAACAACACGATCAAATCCCTGCTGCTGATCGGCGGCGGCAAGATGACATATTATGTGGCCAAAGCCCTTGAAGATACCGGGATCAGCGTGAAGATCATAGAAAGAGATTTCAAGACCTGCCAGACGCTCTCCGAGCTGCTGCCCAAGGCCATGCTCATAAACGGTGACGGCACGGACCAGCAGCTGCTGATGGATGAGGGGATCGAGCAGTGCGGTGCGATCGCGACGTTCACGGGCATTGACGAAGAAAACATCATGCTG
>JAGCXZ010000298.1 GCA_017961065.1 Lachnospiraceae bacterium | reverse complement strand
TGCCTTTGCAACATGCACGGTACCGTCCGGATCGATCGTAAGGCCGCCCTTGGGTGCAACGGTGATCGTGGTCCTGCCAAGATCCACCTCATCATATTCCGCATCTTCCAGAACGAGTTTCTTACCTTCCAGATCCGTTGACAGCAGCGGCGCACTGAAATCCGTGACATCGCCGATGCTGAAATAAACCGGTTCAAGTGCCGTTGCGGAAAGCCTGAATGTTACGGATTCTGCCACTTCACCGAGATCGTCTGCCGTTGCCGTTACGGTAAATTCGTTATCGGCCTCTTCAGGCTTCAATACATAAGCTTTATCAACGGTTACCGCACCGTTTTTCACCTGTACGGCATTCTTAAGATCCGTATTGCCGGATGAAACAGACCATGTCAGTTTCGCAGAAGCCGGCTTGAATGTCTGATCGCCAATCTGTGATACGCAGGCTGCCGTTATTTTCACGGCTGCAGGCTTTCCGTCGCCCTTATAGACCCGTGTGGACGGGCAGGTCAGTCTGATGCCCGTTACAGGCGCTTTAACCGTCAGTGCAAGCGTTGCACTCTTCCCCTCTCCGATCGGAGATACCGTAAGCGTGTACTGTCCGGGCCACAGATCGTCTGTTTTCTTTAATACGATCTCGTTTTGGGCGTTAATGCCGATCACATCCGGATTGGCTGTCGTACTGTAAACGTCTTTTTTCAGCGCACCCTTGATCTCAGCGCTCTTCAGGCCGGTGTAAGTCGTCGTTGCGGTGAACTTCGCGGCTGCGACCGTGACATTCTCTTCGCCTGCCGTGAAGGCAGCCGTCTTCTTTGTCAGCGCAAGTTTGCTCTCATAAGCGGGCTGCTTGGTCGTTCCGGACGCTTTCGCGGTCTTGCCGGTTACGAAAATGCCGTTCTCGGGGATCACAGGATCCTGCATCAGATCCTTCGCAACTTTCAGCTGGATGATCGAAGCCGTAATATTGTATTTTTGTGCCGCGCCGTTTCCGCTCGTCAGATGTTCCTCTGTCAGGTCGATCCGCGATAATGTGTCCGTAACAGGCACATAGAACCGGCGATTCTGCACCATTCCGTCTGCGAGTGTTTTGTTCTTCGCGATTTCCGCGGTCGCTTCCACCATGTAATACAGGTTTACATAATTCCCCATTCCTTTGGGCAGCCCCAGGGAAAGGACCATGGAAACATCATCTGAGCCTGCTGCCTTGACAGTCGGCGCCGCAGGCACTGCTGCCGTTGTTCTGATCACAAAGGCGTCTCCGACCGGATTGCCGGATCTGTCCTTAAATACGATAGAAAGTTCCGCACCCTCTTCCGGCAGTTTGCCGCCCTTATATGTCTGTACCGTGAGGCTGCCTGCCGATGCATCATAGGCAACCGACGCATCCGCTTCCGTATTTGTCAGCACCGCGCTCACGTCACTGTACTTTGCATTGGTATTCAGCGTAACCGTGTAACTTGCAGACGTGCCTGCAGGCTGTTCGGCCGCGTGGTTCTTAAAGCCCTTCACGTCAACGCTTGTGACGTTCTGAACAACCGTGCAGTTTAATACCTGCGCTGCATTCTCGCCTTCCGCATTTACCGTCAGCGTGATCGCCTTGGTCGCGCCTGCTGCCTGAGCCGTATCGATCACGATCTTATCACCGGACGGATCGATCTGCGCAAACACTGCATCCTTCGGAGCGTTCTTTACAACCAGTTTCGTCAGTTTCAGAGCGCTCGTTCCCTTCATGATACGCAGTTCGTACTTTGCGTCCGCATCGGCGATCAGGCTTCCTTTGGCTGCATACGCAAGCGCGGTATCTGCAACGGGTTCGCCTTTATCCTCAGTCTTGGCGACAAACATGGTCGCAACACCCGCAGACGCAACATGGATCGTTGTATTTCCATGAACCGGAACCGTTACGGTGCCGTTCTGGAGTTTCAGCGCATTTCCTTCGGCATCAGTCACAGCGCCGACCTGATAGTGATCTGTTGCATAAGGGATCAGCGTGACATTCTTACCGTCCGGTACACTGAACAGGCGCTTATTGCTTCCGGCATCTGCCAGATCAGCATAATAAGTACCGTTTGCCTTGGCGCTGACGCTTCGGATGCCATCATCATAGTCCACGGTCAGCGTCACATATCCGATCCGCTGCTCGAGAACACGTACAATCCGCTTGTTCAACTGCTTTCTTGTGGCCTGATAGGTGCAGGTGCGCCACTTCTTATTAACCGTTTCACTTGATGCTGCTGCCGTTTCATCCGCTACAAATACGCCGTCCTCCAGATGTCCGAACTGAACGAGCGGGGCATATCTGAAGTTGGATGTTAACGTGAAAGTAACAGGCTCATTTTTCACCACATAACCGTTCGTGACATTCGGATCAATGTCGGCATTCCCGACTCCGTCAATGTCTGTATGCACCGCCGTATCTTCCAGCGTAAAGAACGTAGCAAGATCAACACTGATATCACGGCTATCCTTAATGGATGTGATGGTATAGTATGTCACATTTCCTTCTGTCTGCGGCTGCAGAACAGTATCACCAACCTTTACTTCCGTAAGTTCATACCGGGCGGCACAGTCCTCATCCAGCTCCACTACGAAACTGTAGTCGGATTCGTACGGAACCATAAAATCATCTGTTATAGTCTCGCCAATACCCTCACCCGGTACATATGCCTTGTATGACACACCGGTCCGGCTGTTAAAGTGCAGCTGTTTTGGCCCACGTTCCTCAATATAGACCGTCTTGCCGTTAATGGCGCTACGGGTCAGTGTTTCATATTTGAAGATCTTCTTTGTCCCGTCCTGTGTCTCGCCGACAGATGTCAGTGTGCGTTCAGCAGTAAAGCGGCCATTCTGAACCGTTCCAAGCTGGACAAAGATTACATATTGCGAATCGCGCAGTTCAACAGAAAAATCGATCTCATCACTCAGCACAATGTATCCGCCTGTTACCGCGGGATTACTTTCCGCATAGGCAGGATCGATGACAAAAGAGCTATGGTCCAGATTCCCCAGTTTTGTAAATGGTGTCCGGTATTTCAGTTCCACATCGATCGTGCAGTCGGATCTGATCTGAGTCAGTGAGTAGTACTCCGTGTTACCGCTTGTCTTCTTACTCAAAACAGCCCCATTGCAGCTGACCCTGCTGATCTCATATTTATTGGCAACATTACTGTCGAGCTGTGCAACAAAGTTATAATTTGATTTATATTTTACCGTAACCGGAGATGATACAGTGGCTCCGATACTCCCGCCAGGTGTGTATGCATTATAGGTTATGTAATTTACCGTATTAAATGTCAGCACACATTCCCTATCCTTAAGGGATACATCGATCCGGATCGGTTGCTGTGCATCTGTTGCGGACTTTACGACAGATCCCGGGATTGAGTAGCTATACCGGTGATTTTGTTCATTTACCCTATCAGGGGTAAGCGTGACATCGCTTCCCGTTCCGATCCGGTAGGTGACGGTTTGAATGTCTTTATATTCATCAGGCGCTACATCAAACTCTATTGCACCGTCGTCCTCCCCCTCGTAATAGGAAATCTCAGTCAGATAATTACCGTCGTCGTCCTTTTCTACCCCTTCGCCAAAAATAATCCTTGCCGTACCGCTGCTTCCTTCTTCGCCATCCACATACGCCGAAACTCCAACAGGTATATTGGCAGTTTTGATAACAAGATCAATCGGCACTCCGTTTTCCGCAGCACCTTCCACATCCCCGATGGGAATGATGAATTTGCCGTCCACATCAATTTCCGGATCATAATACCCATCATCGATCAGATAGTAAATCTCATTCAGAAGTTTTCCGGATGGGATCGTAACCTTTGCCGTAATCTCGGCATTAGTGGTTGCAGACAGATTCTTATTTGTTTTATTGTATGCAACACCCGTAAGGGCCACGCTGACTCCATCCTGCGTCACGGTTGTTGAGCTGACCGTTGGGGTCTTCCCGTTGATCTGAAGATTGAACGGAACAGGCTGTTTCTGCGCGGCAGCAATGTTGATCGTAATGTTTCCGTTGACAGATGCGATCGTATATTTTCCTGCATTTTCCTTGAGTGTGGTTGACCCGTTCTTTACACTGCTCACCACATATCCCGGCTTTGGTTCCACCGTGAAAATGAGTTCCTCGCCTTTTGATACAAGTACTCTATTATCTGTTTCGATCTGATCAGAAAACAACGAACTGTCAATAGCGACATTCGCTTTATCCAGTCCCGTAAAAGTTACCACGGGAATCGGATTCAGGGTGGGAGACACGCTCACAGCTCCGTACACAACCACTTCATTATCGTTCTGATCTGTATAGGTGTACGGGTATGACATCGAAAACTCTGCCTGCCCCGTCTCGCTGTCATAAGAAAAATCATATGCATAAATGGTCTTATTGACAGCCGTGCCGCCTACCGCTACAGAAACATTATCGCACTCTACCAGGTCTCCCCAGGCATCTTTCACCTGGGTAGTTCCAAGCACGCACCACGGCTTAGCCTGAAATACCGCTTTTATCCGGTCCTTATGAATACACCAGCCGCCATCCTTCATCAGGCCCTCGTATGAATCAGACTTCGTCTCGTCGAATGTCATGTTGGAAGCCGTCAATGTATATCTATCAAAGGTCGGGGTTACAACAACACTTCCGTATATAAGCTTAGTATACGTTTCCTCCCCGCTTTCGTAATCGTATGAGTACGGATACGGCATCGAAAAATCCACCATACCCGTCTCAGAGTCATAGGAAAAATCATATGCGTTATGGGTTCTATTGACAGCCGTACCGCCTACCGTTACAGAAACATTATCGCATTCGACATAATCTCCATCCGCATCCTTGACCTTGATCTTCCTGACAACGCGTCCCGGAGTTGCCTTAAACTTGGCACTGATTCTGTCGCCTATAATACACCATGCCGCACCGTCCTTCACCAAGCCATCATATGAGTCAGCTTCCGTCTCATCAAATGTCATGCCGGACGCTGTCAGTGTTAATTTCTCAAAAGTCGGGACTACACTTACACTTCCATAGACAACCTTCGTGATCGTATCATCCCCGCTTTGTACTTCATATGTGTAAGGATACGGCATCGAAAATTCCACCATGCCCGTCTCAATGTCATAGGAGAAATCATATGCGTTATGGGTTTTATTGATCGTCGTATTGCCTATCGTTACAGAAACATTATCGTATGCGTCCTCACGCCCGTCCGCATCCTTGACCATAACCTTCCTGACAACGCGTCCCGGCGCAGCCTGAAACGTGGCACTGATTTTGTCACCCATAATACACCACGCCGTGCCGTCGTTCATCAAGCCTTTGTATGATTCGGCTTCCGTCTCGTCAAATGTCATGTTGGATGCCGTCAATGTATATCTATCAAAGGTCGGGGTTATGACAACAGGACCATATACTTCTTGCTGATTGCCGTTTTTATCATCATATGTGTACGGGTACCGCATGGAAAAATCCACCATACCCGTCTCAGAGTCATAGGAAAAATCGTAAAAACCATCTGTTTTGGGTATGGTTCTTCCATTTACGGTTACAGTTACATTATCATATTCGCCCTCGCTCCCATCCGCATCCTTTTCCGTAACCTTCCTGACAACGCGTCCCGGCGCAGCCTGAAACGTCGCTTCGATCCGGTCGTCATAAATGTACCATACGGTCCCGTCCTTCACTATTCCTCTAAATGAATCGGATTCCGCCTCATCAAATGTCATGTTTTTGGCTGTAAGTGTACGGTTCGTAATAAAAGTCGGAGTAACCTTAACATCCCCATAGACAACCTTCGTTACCGATTCATCCCCGTTTTGTACTTCATACGTATACGGATAGGGCATCGAAAACTCCACCAGCCCCGTTTCAGGATCAAAGGTAAAACTATAAAAACCCAGGGTTTTATCGACAGTTGTGCCGCCTACCGTAACGGTCACATTATCATATTCGGACTCATTGACTGTAACCTTCCCAAGCGTTCTTCCCGGTGCGGCCTTAAACGTGGCAGAAATACTGTCACCTGTAATACACCACGCCGTACCAAACTTCTGCAATCCGTCAAATGTGTCGGATTCCGTTTCATCAAACGTCATGCCGGACAATGTATGCTTATATGTATCTGCCGTGATCGCCGCATTCTGAATCACAGGATCGCCGTTATCATCGGTTGCAAACCTGATTGTTACCTTCAACCGGCCCGCTTCCCTGTCGTAATCATAATCAAAACGAAAACCGGCACCTTCAGCATCATGGGCAATATTGTTGACTTTGGCAGAAATGCTCCAATCTCCATCGACTTTTTTTATGACATAGCCGTCATTTAACTTCAATACAGCCGTGACTTCATCCGCTCCCGGCATGACATACCATTTTCCGGATTTAAGCACAAGGTTCTCCTGATTTGCAGGATCGGAAGTATCCATCGTCATGTTCGCCGGAAGAGTAAACGTGAATTTAGAGGTGACCTTTGCACACTCCACGCTGATCTCCGTCTTGCCGATCGCATGTGTGGCCCCATTCTTCTCATACTCGACTGTTACGCCCAGCATACCTGTTTTCGGTTCGTACTCACATGCAGAGGAGAAAAGCGCGTTGGGATCATCTTCTGAAACGCCTCCGACTGAGACAGTGACCAATGGTTTATCATCCTCGTCCAGTTTTATGATATAGTCGGCATCCAGCTTGAACCACGCATGGATGCTTTCCGTGTCGTCGAGGATCCAGTTCTTGCCCTTTGCATCCGTTTCAAATCCCACATTTTCCTCAGGGATTCTGGTGTCGAGCTTGATGTTTCCTTTCTTGATGACCAGTTCATACACACTTCTGGTAGGGACGCATTCCGCATTGATCACGATATTACCCAACACGATCCCGTTGTTGCTCTCCGGCAGATCCGTTTTTTCAAAAACGACCGTGACCTTAAGGATATTGTCATTCAGATCATAAGAAAAACTGAAGTTCTTATCTTCCGCAGTACTGCTGACACCGCCTACGGTCGCACTCACCTTCGGAAGGCCGTCTGCATCCAGCGCGATCTTATAGCCGGTTTCGACGACATACTCTGCCTCCACCCTGTCCGAACGCTGATCCAGATAATAAACACCGTTCTGCAGGATCAGTCCTGTCTTTGCGCTCTCCGCATCGGTATTGATCGCGATATGACCATTGGAGGTTAAGGTATAATTCGTCCGGATCGGAAGACACTCTGCCTGAACAACGATATCGCCAAGCAGAGGCCCATAATTTCCGTTTGGAAGATCAGTGTTGCCAAAATCAACCGTAACCGACAGAATATTGTCATCCAGCGTATAGGAGAAATTAAAACTCCTGTCCTCCTCATCACTGCTCACACCTCCGACCATAGCGCTCACCTTCAGATCACCGTTTGGATCTTTTGCGATGATATAATCCGGATCTACGATATACTCAGCACTTACCTTATCCGTGCGCTGGTCCAGATAATAAACACCGTTCTGCAGGATCAGTCCTGTCTTTGCGCTCTCCGCATCGGTATTGATCGCGATATGACCGTTGGAAGTTAAGGTATAATTCGTACGGATCGGAAGGCACTCTGCCTGGACAACGATATCGCCAAGCAGGGGCCCAAAATCTCCGTTTGGAAGATCAGTGTTGCCAAAATCAACCTTAACCGACAGAATATTGTCTTTCAACGTATAGGAGAAATCAAAACTCCTGTCCTCCTCATCACTGCTCACACCTCCGACAGTAGCGCTCACCTTCGGATTGTCGTACGGATCCTTAGCAATAATATAGTCCGGATCTACGATATACTCGGCACTTACCTCATCCGTGCGCCGGTCAATATAATACGATCCGTTATACAGGATCAGCCCCGTCTTTTCGCTTTCCTCATCGGTATTGATCGTGATATTACCGTTGGATGTTAAGGTATAATTCGTCCGGATCGGCACACATTCCGCCTGAATGACAATATCACCAAACGATATTTCATAATCACCGTTTGGCAGTTTTTTTTCATCTAACTTAACAGAGATTGTCAGGATGTCTTCATCCACATCGCACGAAAAAGTATACTTCTTATCTTCTGCCGTACTGCTCACGCCACCGACAGTGGCACTCACCTTCAGATTCCCGTTCGAATCTGTTGGGATCATATAGCCGGGATCGATGACATACTGCGCATTGACTTCACTCTCGCGACGGTCAAGCCACAGCACACCCTTGGCGTCGGGAAGCAGCCCTGTCATTTCGCTGTCTTCTGCTGTGTTAAGTTTGATATTGCCCGTGGCAGTCAGCTTGTAATCCGTTTTTACCGGCAGGACCTGAACACATAAACTGACATTTCCGGTAATCGGTCTGTACAGATCATCGATGTCAAAATCATAGGAAAAGCTGAAATAATGATCGTCCTCTGAATAGGAATAACTATACAGGCCTTCATAGTCATAATGGTAAGTCGTTCCCCTGGCTGTCAGAGTCATAACGGTCTGTCCGGGATATACCATATATCCGTCTGCCACATAAAACCCGGCAGAAATCGTCCTCGAGTCCGACGGAATGGTGTATTGGCCCGATTTCAGTTCGAATCCATCCAGGCTTTTCGGATCAAGCGTCAGGTACGTCGAATATGACGGATTTGCGGTCGTATATGTGAAAGAATAATTTCTGGTGGCTTCAAGGAGTTCAGCGTCCTCTGACAGCTCTTCGGGTTCTTCTTCGTACTCATCCGCATCGGAATCCTGTTCCGCAGGCGCCTCGCTCTCCGGCTCAACATCAGCATTCTCCGGCTCAACATCCTCAATCGAAGGCTCAGAATACCCGGAACCATCCTCCGCGTCAGGATCGGCAGATTCTGCAGGGTCTGAATCTTCCTCTGCAGGCTGCTGCGTTTCATACTCATCCGTTAATTCCTGTTCCGAAGGTATTTCATCACCCTGTTGTACAGATGCCTCGGCCCCCTGTTCCTGCAGTTCCTCCGCAAAAGCAGACTGCGGCACAGCAGGAATGATCAATGCAACTGCAAGGATCATTTCTAAAATACGTTTGATGTTCCTGTTGAGTCCGTTCATTTGTTTTCCTCCATGATTCCCCTTAATACCGCTCATGTAAGCCTGTCCTCTCCTGTTCTGTTATGCATATCTTGTCACGAATCGTCATAATGTGACACTCCAACTTTCATTATGACATATATTTATCAATTATTCAAGTAAAATGGTCATTTTGACCGGAAAAAATATATACGTGTTATTTTATCATGCTTTTTATGGTGTTATCAATAAAAAAGCGCTTCGGATGCTGCTCATCCGAAGCGCCTTTTCATATAAAAAACTGCGTTATTGTTACTTACAGATATTTCTCGCGCACGACCGTTGCTCCGAAGGGTCTGAGAGAAAGACCTGCGAGTTTGAAGAACTGTTTGCCGAACGGGATACCGATGATCGTGATGCACCAGAGAACACCGCAAAGGAAATTCCCAATAGCCAGTACGAGGCCGCCGAAAATAATCCAAAGCACATTCAGCAGAAACGAACCGGCACCGCCCTCATATTTTACTTCCTTTCCGAAAGGATTCAGGGACAGACTGGCAAGCTTGAAGCACTGCAGTCCGACAGGGATGCCGATGATCGTAATACACCAGAGAACACCCGTGATCAGCCAGCCAAGAGCACTTAAAAGTCCCCCGAAGATGATCCATAAAATATTCCCGATTAACCTCATGATCCAATTCTCCTTCCTGTCCTACAGCATGATTTTCTTTCTCTGTAGTCTTATCGAAAGTATACAGGAAAAAAAGCCTGTACGCAAGAAGCCGGCCCGCACCGGACCGGCTTCCATATCACAATGTTGATTATTCTTCTTAGCCGTTTGATTTCTTAAGCGTATTTGCAGCCAGGAAGATCAGAACGCTGAGTGCAACACTGATGACAGTTGAAACGATGGTGGAAGTAGCACTTTCGCTCGTCTTGATCGTAAGGATCATGCTTACGATCGATAAGATGATGTCCAGACAAGCAAGAACGATAACGGGCATTGCCTTTTCTGTCTTCTTGGATGCGATCACGCAGAAGATACCAAGGAGCAGCGTAACAATGGCAGCAACCAGCGAAAGGATAGCAGCAAACCACAGGGATCCTGCGGATACTCCCAGCAGATCATGAAGTCCCATCGAAACAAGAGCACCTACGCCCGCTAATGCAATACCTGCAATGATCAGGGCGATAGCACCGAAAACGATACTGATGATTCCCATTACCTTAAGAATCTTTTTACTAGCTTCAACACTCATTTTTTTCCCTCCTCTATTAAGGCCAATGATTTACAGCGGCCGGGAATCGGACGAAAACTGCCCGTTCGCAGACCACTGCTAGGATTGTATCACATTCTGAGATCAATGTCTATCCCGGCTTGCATCCAGGGGTATGATCTTACTCTCCGGCAGATATTTCCTGACTGTCTGCTCGAGCATGGCGGAATCGATCGGCTTGGTCAGGTAGTCTGCAAATCCGGCCTCCAAATAGGTCTGTCTGCTTCCGGCAAGCGCGTTGGCGGTCAGCACGACAACAGGTGTATCCTTATTCTGTGAAGTCTCATCGCTTTTGATGATCCCAAGCGTTTTGATCCCGTCCGGGTCAGGCATCATATGGTCCAGAAAGATCAGATCATAGTGCCTGTTCCTGCAGCGTTCGATCGCCTCCGTCCCGCTGTTGCAAAGGTCCGGAACGATGCCTGTCCGTTTCAGGAACAGTTCAACGATCCTTAAATTCGAATTGTTGTCGTCCACAACCAGAAGCGCTGCGTCCTTTGCCAGGAAGGCACAGGTATCTTTTTCATGCACCGGCTCTTTCCTGACCTGCTTTTCGTAGTTGTCCTTCATTGGTGTCCTGTCATAGATCTTGACCGGAAGATGCACGGAAAACTCCGAGCCTTCGCCAAGTCTGCTGTTGACACTGATCTCTCCTCCCATGGAATCCAGGATGCTCTTGACGATCGCAAGGCCCAGACCCGTTCCTTCTATGTTCCTGTTCTTCCTTTCATCGGCACGCGTGAATGCTTCAAACAGGTGTTTCTGATCCTCCTCGCTGATCCCGCGTCCCGTGTCCTTAACAGTCATCTTCAGCAGATAATTGTCTTCACCCGTATATTCTCCGCCGATCAGGAGCATGACCGATCCCTTATCGGTATACTTGATCGCGTTGTTGATCAGATTGATCAGGATCTGCCTGATCCTGAACTCATCGGAGATCTGGCCGTTCGGAACTGCGTTCAGCATGAGCATCTGCAGTCTCAGGTCCTTTTCATCCGCCCGCTCCTTCAGCATCGGCATGATCGTACGAAGCACCGAAGAAAGCGTGTACTCTGCATTGTTGATCTCAAGTTTCCCCGCTTCTATCCTGGAAAAATCAAGCACGTCATTGACCAGCATCAGAAGCATCTGGCCGGCACTCTTTGCACTGTTTGCGTACTCATCGATCACGGGATCTTTATTTTCACGCAGGATCATCTCATTCATACCAAGAACCGCATTGATCGGTGTTCTGATCTCATGAGACATGCTGGCCAGGAATCTGGTCTTGGCCTCCGACAGATCCACTGCCCTGCGGCCCTCCTCACGGATCTTGCGCAGATCATCCACCTGCTGCGCAGCCGCAAGGGCCAGCAGGAAAGTCAGCCCGGCCAGTACCAGCAGATCGCCGTTCATGACCGGGAAGAAATTGAGCACCACGATCTCTCCCAGTCCGCAGGCTAAGAACCCCGCAAACCCGATGGCCGTATACTTGTAATCCTTCATGCCGCCGCGGATCAGGTCGGTGACCATGACGCCCGCGACAACCAGAAGCTCGGCAAGCAGTATCACGTCAATGGTCAGAAGCGCCTGCGAGAAGGAAAAAATGCAGGTGAAATGCAGCGTCGGCCAGACGATCAGGTTCACCGATGCCACGCACAGGACCACCCGCATGATCTTGCGGTATCTGCCATGCTGCAGGGCATCCAGATAAAAGGTCAGGCCGAACGGCATCAGCAGACAGAGCATATAGTTCAGAACACCGTCTATATGGTAATGTCCGTATATAAACGGATAGAGAAACGAATTCGTGATCAGCCATCCCGCGATCACAAAAATGGATAACGCGCCGTAGAGCATCACGATCCTTCTTCTGTAGAGGATCATCATGATAAAACTGATGATCACGGCCACAATCGAAAAGATCATCAGCAGCTCTTCGAGCATGAGCGCGGTCCCGTAATTCGTCATCATAAATGCGAGAAAATCACTGCCGGAAGCAACAAAGGTATTCTGATAGACATATCCCGTGCTGGTGGTCCCGTCGCGGACGATCTTCACTTCCGCCCCGGCATCCCCGGGATTCAGGGGCACACGCATGTAAAATCTCTTTACGCATCCGCCCGGTACGATCACGTCCCTTTGGGCGATAAAGTCCTTGCGCAGTTCCCCGTTAATATATACGGAAACATCTCCGCCGACGATAAAGCAGAAATACGCATCATCAGTGATCGTATCCGGCAGGTTCGATACCATGACGAACGATCCGCCTTCCCGGTCCGCGTTCCGATAGGAACTTCCTGCCTTGAACACATGATTGCTCGGGCTTGTCACAAGCCATTCCTCTATAAATACAGGCTGCCTGGATTCCAGCGGATCCGAATGATCGATGCTGCTGAAATAGAACAAGCCGCCTACAGACAAAACGAACACGGCAACAAAAAGGATCAGGATCGCTAAGATCAGTTTCCCCGGTTTGTATTCACTTATATGTTCTTCCAAATGACTGTTCATAGACAATATGATACTATAACCCGTCAAGGCGCGCCACAGAAAAATCATTGTAAAAGCGCCTGATCCGCAACAAAAATATTTTTTTTAAATCCTGCGAAACCTTCACCGGTATTTTGCGTCTATATAGTCAGAAGCACAAAAAAACCAAACGGAGGTAACCATTATGAAAAAGAAAATCATCGCAGCATTATTAACAGGAGCAATCGTTGCAAGTACTCTCACAGGATGCGGGATCAAGGGTCTTTTCCCTTCCACAGGCGCATCGCAGGCAACGGAGACTTCTCCTGCCTACATCGAGCCGGAATACCCTTCTGAGGCTCCCGCCGCAGAGTATCCGGACATGGAACCTGCAGAGGCTGCTGTATGCGAGGCATGGTCCGAAGCGGAATGCGGAGGAACTTACGACGCATACGAGACAGCCAAAGCCGGCTGCTATGACACTCCGTATTATTACAATGCG
>JAGCXZ010000297.1 GCA_017961065.1 Lachnospiraceae bacterium | reverse complement strand
GTCACGGACGCGGAAGGAAGAGTATCCGACAACGATGATGAGGACGAAGACGGCGTCATCTACCTGACCGATCTGGGCGCGGGCGATTATTCCGTGGAACTGAAAGCGTCCAATGCCCTTGCGGACTATATCCTTCCCAAGTCCGCGCAGACGGTGTCGGTAAAGGCCAAAGTCGAGTACAAGGTCATCGCCAACATCAAGGACGAGATCAAGACAGAGAAAGAAGTCAACGCGGCCGTCGAGGATAACGGCAATAAAGCAGCCGATGTGGAAACGGGATCCCTTTCGGATACCGTGGAATGGGTGGAATCCACCAAGACCGCAAGCGGCGAAACCTATGTGGAATCACAGGTTTGCCTGGAAAATACAGGTACGGGCGTAAGCGCAAGGATCTTCACCAACCAGCTTAAGGCGGCGCGCTCATCGATCGGCGACAGCATTTCTTCGGGCTATGCGGCCGTGCTCGGTGCGCCGATGCACCTTGTCGCATCAGCGGATGAAGAGAAGCTTGCAGAACCCGAACCCGAGCCGGAACCGCAGCCGGAACCCGAGCCGTAACCCGAGCCGGAACCGGAACCCGAACCCAAGCCGGAACCGTCGATCACAAATGTGACGATCTCTTCGAACAGTCTCAAGATCGGCGAAAAGGCCACATTAAACTGCGAGGGAACCGGTCTGGACGGCTATACGATCGTATATTCCGCAAGCAACGGCTGCGTATCGATATCCGGAAATACGGTAACGGCGGTCTCTGCCGGTACGGCCACGATCAAAGCGGCCTTAAAGGAAAAGAGCGGCGTTTATCTGGAATGCATAACGGTCAGTGTGGCTGAGAAGGATAAAGTCGCGGTATCTTCGATCACCGTCAAAGCGGCGGCAACGTCGATCGCAGTCGGCGGCAAGACGATCGTGAGCGCAACGGTTGCGCCTGACAATGCGGACAACAAGGCCGTGACATGGGCTTCGGCAGACAGCAAGATCCTGACCGTCGACAAGAACGGTAACGTGCTTGGCGTTGCGGCAGGCAAGGCTAAGGTCACCGCAACGGCAGCCGACGGAAGCGGGACGACCGGCTCTGTGGAGATCACGGTTACGGACAGCAAGGTGCCTGTGACCAAACTGACTCTCAAGCCCACGGAATGCACGGTAGCCGTGAAAGGCAACTACCAGCTGGCGATCGGCGTAGAGCCGGCCAAGGCAACCGATAAGACCGTGACATGGGCAACGGCCGACAAGACGATCGCGACAGTCAGCAACGGCGGACTCGTGACCGGTATCAAGGAAGGTAAGACCGTGATCACCGCGACCGCAAATGACGGAAGCGGCAAGAGTGCGACCTGTACGGTTACGGTTACGGCCAAGACCTACGATGATACGGCCCAGCTTTACGATAAGGACAAGAACCCTCTGTACCGCAAGAAAGACGACGGCAGCTACGTTCTGGCCAAATATGCGGATTATAAGGCTAATCCCGCGATCAAGCTGTTCAAAAAGACAGAAGGCTATCTGTACACGGGATGGCAGACCATAGACGGCAAGACCTACTATTACAAGAAGGATAACACCTATGTAACGGGCGACCAGGTCATCGGCGGCGTTACTTACCACTTTGCGACGGACGGCTCGCTGACGCAGGGCTCCGGTACACTCGGCATCGACGTATCGAAATACCAGCCGAGCATCAACTGGACGAGCGTCAAGAACAGCGGTGTCAGCTTCGTTATCATCCGCTGCGGATACAGAGGTTCGTCGACAGGCGTGCTGATCCAGGATCCGTACTTCGTATCCCATATCAAGGGTGCGAAAGCAGCCGGATTGAAGGTCGGCGTATACTTCTTCACAACGGCGCTCACCGAAGCGGAAGCGATCGAGGAAGCAAGTATGTGCGCATACCTGTGCAGCGGTTACGGGATCAATTATCCGGTATTCATGGACTGCGAGTCCAGCAACAGACCGGGATACAACGGACTGAGCGCTTCGCAGCGTACGCAGATCATCCAGGCATTCTGTAACACCCTGAAGTCGGCCGGCTACACACCGGGTGTATACGCGAACAAGACATGGCTGACCGAGAAGATGAATGCATCGGCATTGTCCGGTTACAAGATCTGGCTTGCGCAGTACAACGCGGCAGGCCCTACATACAACGGACGCTACGATCTGTGGCAGTACACTTCCAGAGGAAGCGTTTCCGGTATCAGCGGCAATGTGGACATGAACCAGTCCTACCTCGGTTACTAAAAAAAGAACGGACAAAACCGGGCGAAAGAGAGACAGAAATGGGCAAGATCACAGTAGAAACATGTCATATAGAGGGGCTGAAGATCATCACCCCGACGGTATTCGGCGATGAACGCGGATACTTCATGGAGACATACAATTACAATGATTTCAAGGAGGCCGGGATCCCGCAGGTATTTGTGCAGGATAACCAGTCATCGTCCAAGAAAGGGGTGCTGCGCGGTCTGCATTTCCAGATCAACTATCCCCAGGACAAGCTGGTCAGGGTGATCCGCGGCGAGGTGTTTGACGTGGCTGTGGACTTAAGGGACGGGTCGCCGACTTACGGACAGTGGTTCGGCGCCAGACTTTCCGAGGCCAACAAGAAGATGTTCTTCATCCCGAAGAATTTTGCGCACGGATTCCTGGTTCTGTCCGACTATGCGGAATTTACTTACAAGTGTACGGATTTCTATCATCCCAACGATGAAGGCGGCATTATATGGAATGACCCTGAGATCGGGGTCGAATGGCCGATCGAGCCGGGCCTTCAGATGACTTTTTCCGAAAAGGACCAGAAGTGGCCGACACTGTCTGAACTGGTACGCAAATAACTGTTTTGAGGTTTTATATGTCCAAAAAGAAAAAGATCATTCTGATCGTATCCATATGCGTGCTGGCGCTGAATCTCTATATCATTCTCCATCACAATCCATTGGATGACCACAGGCAGGAAATCATCAAAAAGGTGATCTCCTGCCTGATCCTGAATGGGATCTATGTCGTTTTTCTTGCGATGTACGCCAAGATCGCCATTCTTCCTTCCGAACTCTTCCAGAACCGTGTTCTGATCTGGAAACTGTCCAAAAACGATTTTAAAACAAGATATGCGGGATCCTATCTGGGGATCATCTGGGCCTTTGTGCAGCCTGTTGTAACGGTGCTGCTGTACTGGTTCGTGTTCACCGTGGCACTTCCTTCCAGAGCGGTCGCCATCAAGGGGGATATCGAGATCCCCTACATCCTGTGGCTGATCGCCGGCATCGTACCCTGGTTTTTCTTCTCGGAAGCGCTTTCCAACGGTACGAGCGCGCTTCTGGAATATGATTATCTGGTCAAAAAGGTCGTGTTCAAGATCAGCATCCTGCCGATCATCAAGATCATATCCGCGATCTTCGTGCATGCCTTCTTTATCCTGTTTACACTGATCCTGTTCGGCTGTTACGGGTACTATCCGGATCTGTATACGCTGCAGATATTCTATTATTCGGCCTGCATGTTCGTTTTTGTGCTGGGTCTGTGCTATATCACGTGCTCGATCATCGTGTTTTTCAGGGATCTGGGACAGATCATCTCGATCCTGCTCCAGGTCGGGATCTGGGCGACGCCGATCCTGTGGAACCTGAACATTATGGCTGCTTCGCATCCCAAACTCATGATCCTGTTCAAACTGAACCCCATGAATTACATTGTGGAGGGGTACCGAAACGCGCTGATCGACAAGATCTGGTTCTGGGAAACATTCTATTCCACCGCATACTTCTGGATCCTGACGTTCATCCTGTTTGCGGTCGGAGCTCTGGTATTCAAGCGCCTGAAGGTGCATTTTGCGGACGTGCTCTAGGAGGATCTTATGGATGAGAGCATAGCGATCCGGGTGGATCATTTATCCAAAAAATATAAACTGTACGACAGAAACCGCGACCGGTTAAAGGAAGCGCTGCATCTGGGCAAAATCATCCGCTACAGGGAGCACTATGCGCTCCGGGACGTCAATCTGTCCGTAAAACGCGGCGAGACGGTCGGCATCATCGGGACCAACGGATCCGGGAAGTCCACGATCTTAAAGATCATCACGGGCGTACTGAGCCCTTCCGAAGGCGAGGTCACGATCAACGGCAGGATCTCTGCCCTCCTGGAACTGGGTGCCGGTTTCAACATGGAGTTCACCGGGATCGAGAACATCTACCTGAACGGGACCATGATCGGTTTCTCGCAGGAAGAGATCGATGCCAAGCTTGACGATATCCTGGAATTTGCCGATATCGGCGATTTTGTCTATCAGAAGGTCAAAACGTACAGCAGCGGTATGTTCGTGCGTCTGGCGTTTGCCGTAGCCATCAATATCGATCCGGAGATCCTGATCGTGGATGAGGCACTTTCCGTTGGCGACGTCTTTTTCCAGAACAAGTGTTATCGTAAATTCGACGAATTCAAGCAGCAGGGCAAAACGATCCTGTTTGTCAGCCATGACCTGAGCAGCATCAACAAATACTGCGACCGCGTGATCCTGCTCGAACACGGTGAGAAGATCGGTGAGGGCAAGCCCAAAGAGATCATCGATATGTATAAAAAAGTGCTGGTCGGCCAGCTGGATGAGCATGCGGACACTTCCAAGAGCCGAAAGCTCGGTGAGGGCAAGAGGTGGAAGGATCTGATGCAGCTGAACCCCGGTTTCGACGAGTACGGCAGCGGACTGGCCGAATTTGAGGACTACTGTGTATACGATCATGTGGGGACGATCACCAATACGATCATGAAGGGTGAGTCTTTCACGGTGAAACTCAAGATCCGTTTCTTTGAGAAGATCCAGGAACCGGTCTATGCCGTGTCGATCAAGAACATGCAGGGCACGGAGATCACCGGCACCAATACGATGTTTGAGAAGATCTCCACGGGAACCCCGGAAGAAGGGGACGTGGTGATGGTCACATTCACGCAGGACATGAATCTCCAGGGCGGCGAATATCTGGTATCGCTGGGATGCGTGGGATACCGGGACGGTGATTTTACCGTATATCACAGACTGTATGACATTTTCAACCTGACGGTGATATCCTCCAAAGATACAACGGGATTTTACGATATGAATTCAATCGTGACGGTACAGAGCAATGAAGAGAAATGAAGAAAACATGGAACAGATCGGGAATGTGATCCTGAATCTGAACTATTACAGCGGAGAGGATCAGTACTCGGAGGGCGCAAATGAGGACCGGCTTCTGGAGGTTGTCAAAACGCGCCGTGAAAACGAGTTTGAGAAGGTGATCGAGGAGACCAGGTCGTGGTCGATGATGTACCATCTGTCCCATATCCGCGAAAATATTGCGGCATGGCTGCCGCTGGACGGCACGCAGGACGTGCTTGAGATCGGCAGCGGATGCGGTGCCGTATCCGGCATGCTCAGTGAACTGTCGAATCATCTGACCTGCATCGATCTGTCCAAAAAGCGCAGTCTGATCAATGCCTACCGGCACAGGGAATGCGACAATATCGAGATCATCGTGGGCAACTTCAAGGAGATCGAGCCGGAACTGGACAGGAAATACGACTATGTGACGCTGATCGGGGTGTTCGAGTACGCGGATCTCTATATCGGCGGTCCCGACCCGTTCACGAACATGCTCCGCACGGCTGCTTCGCACCTCAAAGAAGGCGGGCGGCTGTTCATCGCGATCGAAAACAAGTACGGATTGAAATATTTTGCCGGCTGCAAGGAAGACCATACCGGCAGATATTACGACAGCATAGAAGGATACAGTGATTATCAGGGCGTCAGGACTTTCGGGAAGGGCGCCCTGACTAAGATGCTTAAGGATGCAGGCCTGAAAGGGCGTTTTTACTACCCGTATCCGGATTACAAGCTGGCAACGACCATTTATTCGGATGACTATCTGCCCGGTAAAGGGGAGCTGACGACAAACATCCGGAACTTTGACGCGGACCGTCTGGTGACTTTCGATGAGAGCAAGGTATATGATTCCCTGATCGAAGACGGGCTGTTTCCGGAGTTTTCCAATTCTTACGCCGTTCTGGCATCCGCGGAGGATGTGCAGGATACGGACGAGATCCGGCCTCTGTTCGTGAAGTTTTCCAACGAGCGGGCACAGCAGTTCCGCATCTCCACGATGATCATGCAGGACAGGGAAGGAAAGCGGCATGTGTTTAAGGAGGCCGTTGACACAAAAGCCAACAAGCATATCCGGGACATCTATGAGAATTTCGAGGAGCTGCAGCGGATCTATGAGGGAACGAAGCTTACGCCCAACCGGTGCACGCTTGCGGAAAGCAGGGGAAAGACACCGGATATCATAGGCGTATCGAACAAATCGCGCGACCGTGTGGAACTGGAATACGTGTCGGGCATCACCCTCGAGGAGTATCTGGACAGGCTCAATGCCGAGAAGCAGTACGGACGCATGAGCGCTGTGATCAAAGAATTCTGCTCGACCGTGAACAGAGTGAGCGGACAGGGCGAGTTCCGTATGTCGGAGGAGTTTAAGAAGATCTTCGGGGAACCGGAGTTTCCTGAAGTGTACAAGGCTTCGCCGGTCTGCAATTTTGACATGATCTTTTCCAATATCGTGCTGGATGCGGAGGATCCCGAGCAGAGCGATTGGACCGTTCTGGATTACGAGTGGATGTTCCGCATGCATATACCGGCCAAATTCATCATCTACCGTGCCCTGTTCTATTACGAACGGGAGCGCCGCGAAACGGGATTTTTCAAGTATCTGGCCGAGCAGGACAAGAACATTTATACGGAGTTCTCCATCAACAGTACCGAACAGGACCTGTTCCGCGAGATGGAGCACCGTTTCCAGCTCTATATCATCAACGGCATGGCCAGCATGGAGGTTCTGCAGGTCATCATGCCGACAAACGTTGTCAGGGTGGACCAGATCCTGAGAGAGAGTGTTTATCTGCGCAAGATCAACATGCCGGAGATCTATTACAGCTGCGGAGACGGGTTCTCACCGGAGAATGCGCTTTCCCAGATCGCGAAGGTGGAAGACGACAACGTGGTGACACTCGAGGTGCCGATTACGAACAATATTGTCAGTCTGCGCGTGGATCCGACAGAGTACCCGTGTTTTCTGCATGTTTTCCAGATCCGGGTACAGATGCAAAAAGGCATGGACCAGTCCATCGAACGGTTCATCATCAACGGTTACTCTGCGTCGGAGAGCACGTTCATCTTCGATACGGACGACCCGCAGATCATCATGGATATCCCGCATGAGGCCAAGAAACTGATCATCACCTATCAGGTCAAGATGATGCCGTTTGAATTCTATGAGGATTTCCGTACGATCCTGCAGAAAAAATGCGCGCAGGAAGACAGGAAACCCACGATCGTAGACCGTGCGCTCGTCAAGATGCACCTGACGAAACAGAAACTGCTGCCGGAGGGATACCGGTATAATATGCCATAGAACGTGAGCAATATGAGCAAAGCAAAAGCCTACAGAGACGAATTGCGCAGGCAGGCAGACCCGTACGCCTGCTATCTGCAGAATAAGGAACAGGAAGAAAGAGGGAGATCGGTCAGAGTCGATGGCCCTCTTCCTTGCAATTTTATAAGCAATTATCCGCAGTTGCGGGACGGATTGCAGGCGTCGGAGTACCGGATCCCGGAACTTTCAAAAACATATGTTATCTTAAAGGGCGGCAAGGTGTCTCTCTATCCGGATGCGGACCGGAAGCTGCTTGCGGGCATCCCGGCGGATGCGGACAGAGAGAGCACACCGGATGTCCTGTACTGTGACCACGACTACAGGGACCGGAACGGGGTGCGCCATACGCCGTTCCTGAAACCGGACTTTTCTCCGCATATGCTTACGGAGCTGCATTATCCCGGGGACTACGCGGCAATTGACAGGGACCTGCTGGAGGAGATCCTTGGGGATCCTGAGGCTGATCTCAGTACGATAGCACAGGCCTGCCCGGACCGGCTGATCTATGCGCTGCTGCTTGAAGCAAGCGGGCGCACAAATAAAATAGCACATGTTACAGACGTCCTGTTCTCGCTCCCGGAAGAGAAGCGCGACGGGGAACTGTATGCGGAACTGATGCGGGAGGAATACCCTGCTCCGGTCCGCGCCCTGCAGCAGCGGATCCTGGAGAAGGCGGGGATCGCATCCGGAAGACGGCACAGCCTTTCCGTCATTATCCCGTCCAAAGACCATGCGGATATCCTGATCGGATGCCTTAAGAGTATCGGAAACCAGACCGCATTCTGTGCAGAAAATGATGTGGAGATCCTGATCGTGGATAACGGCAGCACGGAGGAGCAGCAGGAGAGGATCCGGAACTATATCGGAACGGTCAACTTTGCGGCCGTCCGGTATCTGTATCAAGCCGAACCGTTCAATTTTTCGATCATGTGTCACCGGGGCGCGCAGGAAGCAAAAGGCGACCTTCTGCTGTTCCTGAATGATGATGTGGAACTCTCCGGGGAAAACGTGCTGGAGTGGATGTGCATGTTTGCAGCATCAAGCGCGGCGGGAGCTGTCGGGATCAAACTGCTCTTCCCTGAGGATGATTTGATCCAGCATGTCGGGATCACGAATCTGGTCTGCGGCCCGACGCATAAACTGTCCCATCATCCGGACCGGGAAGTATACTATTTCGGCGCGAACAGGATCACGCGGAATGTGCTCGCACTGACGGGCGCCTGCCTGATGCTCGGGCGTGAAAAATACTTTCGAGTTGGCGGTTTTTATGATAAAATGACAGTTAGTTATAACGATGTGGATCTGTGCGTCAGTCTGTACGAGAACGGGTATCTGAACATCCTTCTGAACGACTGCTTCGGACTGCATCATGAGTCCCTTTCCCGCGGCAGCGATCTGTCTGATGCGGACGGTCTCAGGAGGCTTGCGGCTGAGCGGGAGATGCTTTACGACCGCCATCCGTGGCTTCTGACAAAACCGGATCCTTTTTATCATCCGGATCTGATACAGGATACACTCGACTTTCGTGTGAATATTACCGCCGATCATGAGATCCGCGGGAAGGAGAGCAAAGTCGAGATTTTAGAGTGCGTATCGGGCAGAGAATCCGCAAAGCTGCAGTTTCATATCGAACGCACGGAAAACGAGCCCGATCTGACCTGCCAAACGGACGGATACTTTAAGATCAGCGGCTGGAGCCTCTTCCTGAAGCATGATGAGAGAAACTACGACAGGTATCTGGTACTCATGCCGGAAGGAGGCCAGGGAAAGGCGCTTCGGGTATCCCTGATGCCGGTTTACAGGCCGGATGTCGCAGGCGTCTTTTCGAAACAGAAATATGCGGACCTTGCGGGATTTGCGGCAAGGATCCCCGCAGGTGCCCTTACGGGCTGCAAACGATATCAAACGGCGCTTTTGTACGTACATAAGCGTTTTCATCATAAGACTTTGGTTTTTGGAGCATGGTATGAACCCGGAAAAGGATATGAATCCGCAGACGGAACTGTATTATAGATCGCTTTACGAAGAGGAATGCAGGAAGAACGATACGCTGACGGAAGCGCTTGCCGACGCGGACTCAAAGATCGCCGACCTCACCTTTCAGCTGGACCGGATCAGTAACAGCAAACTTTGGAGATGCAGCGCACCGGTCCGTTTTGTATGGGGTCATTTCACCAATCTGATCAGAAGGATC
>JAGCXZ010000031.1 GCA_017961065.1 Lachnospiraceae bacterium | reverse complement strand
GAAATTAGAGGTGGGCCAGACCACCTGGATCAAGGACAAGTATTACTATGAGACATACATAAGCCCCTTGATCGGAAATCGCAACATCCAACGACTTACCATTGATGACGGGTACAGATTTTTGGAAGGGTGTATCCGGATCCATCCGGGAATGACCAGGAAATACTGGGGAAACCTGCGATGCATGCTTAACCAGTTTTTCCAGTATTGTATCGACAGACGATACATCGACCAGAATCCATGGATATCCATGAAACCCAAAAAGGATCTGTTCGCACCGCCCAAGTTCACCAGAGACGGGGATACGGTATTTACAAAGACCGAGCAGATTGCTGTTTGTGATCTGGCCAAAAAAGAGGCCGTCAGAACGCGCAGATCGGAGCCGTTGGGCATTGTTCTACTGTTCAACCTCGGATTACGTGACGGCGAGCTCTGTGCCCTTAAATGGGGCGATATGGAGCGTACAACCACACATGAGTATATCCATGTGCAACGCGAAATGGTATCCAACGTCACAGAAGATGGTAAAGCCAAAGGTGTAACTATCCTGCCGCACTGTAAGACTCCTGCCGGTGACCGTCGTCTTCTGCTAAACGCGGAAGCAAGGGAAACCTTAAAGCAGATCAGGCAGTACAATCAGGATCGCGGAATTCTCTGCACGCCGGATGATTTCGTATTTTTAAGGGTCAGAAAGGGAAAAATCGAACATATCACCACTCGGTCGATCGATTCTAGATTACGGCGATATTGCCGCGAGACTGGTATGAAGGTTGAAAAATCCCCGCATGATATCCGAAGAACCGTACTGACAAATCTGTATCACGCAGGAATGCCGCTAAAAAAAGTTCAGGAATTCGCAGGACACTCGTCCCTGAAGCAGACAATGGATTACATCCGTGTCAGCGACGATGATATCGATACGATGCAGTTTATCGAGTCTTTATCCGTAGTGGAAACGCCCGCTGACAACATCGTAAGATTCCGCCACGAGGCATAAAACGCTTTAGTGGAACAGAGTGGAACAGATTTTCTCGCAAAACACAAAGTCCGCAAGCCCTGATAAATACTGGGCTTGCGGCACTTCCAAAGAGTGTACGTGAGAGGATTCGAACCCCCGACCTTTTGGTCCGTAGGCTTATGAAAATCCAGTAATATTCTGTGTTTGCAGCGTATTTGTCGCATCCAGTGTCACACTTTACATTCTAATGATTAAAGATAATCATTTCTGTGCTGTATGAATATTCCCGGGGAATATAGAGCGTATATACCCAGCATCAATAATGCCAGTACGACCGCAATACCGGCTACGATGCCGAACACAATGACTATCACTTGAGATATTTCGCGCTGCACCAGCCCTCGAAGTGCGCCCATCCGTCCTGTATCTGATCTACGGTCAGGATCGTTCCTGCAGGGAGATCTCCCAGATCTTCCGCGTCGGCAGATGGTCCCTTGCGAATGTTCAAGACGGATGCGGTGACACGCATCTGTGCATTTCTTGGTTGCACCGGTGCAACAGGTTCCGGATCTGCGGAAGGACCTGACGATTCCAGATCGTCATAGATCTCATCCATATCTACCCTCCCGGTGATCCCTGCCACGGATCCGTCGCTGGTGTATTGCCACACCGATGCCATATCACCATAGATATCGTTCGGCCGTGATGATCTCCATGCTGCCAGCCACAGCATGGTATCCGGTACGGCCTGCTGAATGGCCGCCAGATCAAAGTATCGTCTGATATAATCCATGTTCGTATAGATCATCGGACGGTATCCGGCTTCTTTGACCGCCTTCAGGAATGCGATCGCATACTGGGTTGCAGCAGTACGATCAATCGTCACGCCCTTTTTGGCCGCGTAACTGACCGAATCATATTCCAGATCGTAAGCGATCGGGATCTTACGATTGCCCAGCTTCTTCTGCACGGCCAACGCTGCGTACTTTCCTTCCATATACGCCATGTCGACGCTGTATGCATAAGAGAACCAATACGCACCCAGATCCAGACCGAATGCTGAAGCCGCCTCAATATTCGGCACCCACTTCTGATCAATATTATTCTTCCCATATCCTGCCCTGATGATCACTGCGCTGATCTGTGTCGATGCCTGCGCCCAGTTGATGTTGCCCTGGTGAGCTGATACGTCAATCCCTTTTTTGATCATCTGTGACCTCCTTATCGCTCTTCTTAACGAGCACATCGATTGCCCGTTGAATGATACTCGGAAGAGGCAGTCCCATAAGTCCGGCGTTCTCGGCAATGCTGATCAGCTCGTTGGCGCAGAAGCCTATGATCACAGCGTCCCTGACGTAATTGATCCCGAGCATCAGATCGAGCCGATATGCGATTAGCACAAAAAGCAAAGTCATACATTTCCGAATCAGCCCTTTCCAGCCCTCCTTAGAGTCCAGCGCTCCGAATTCAGATTTCCTTGAGGCATGAAAAACGCCGGCGACGATCAGTCCCGACGTATAATCAATGGCCATGAAGATGATGAGTGTGATCAGCCCGGCGTCCCAGCCGCCGAATGCTGTTGAGACAGCGGCACCGATCGCGCCTGCTGCCGTGCAGATGATGTGTTTCATGTTTTGTCCTCCTTTTACTCCTTTATATTTTTCCATTTATGTCGATCCATATCCATATGTCTAATATCGTTTCGACAACGCATAGCATGATTAGAAGTTCCATTCCTATTTCTTGAAGTAAGTTTGCGCTTCCAATCGATGTTATTCATTTTTGTTTCCTCCTTTATCTTCTTTGTGTTTATAATTGAACAACAGTGCCCATATGCAGACAATGCAAATGAATGCACCGATCGTCCCGATCATGATCGTCATATGATCACCCCCCAGAGTGTTTTCATGTTTTATCCTATTGCGAAATAATAAAAAGTGGCTGACGCATTACTGTAACCGACAACCGAAAAGCCTGTATCTGTTATTGACTTGATGGCATAACTTGTTGTGCCGATATCTTGCCAACTTCCTGTATAACTTCCGTATTGTCTGTAAAACTGAGTTGTCGATAAGTCAGCATTGTAAACATTTACAACTTTTCCACTCGTTCCAACGGTCAATGCCAAGTATTTTGGCTTGAATCCGAGATTGATGGTGATTTCTCTTGTGCCGTTGTATGTACCTGTTCCGACTCGCGTTTGTCCTCCGCCTCCGCTTGCCCTTTTCGATCTGTAAAAAGCCATGTCCTCTCCTTTACCAAACGTGCAGTTTTATCTTGTGGCTCGTGCTCTGCGCAGGGAATGTAATCGTGCAACTCCCCGCCGATACCGAGCATGTTAAATATTCGAATCCGTCTATCTCATCGAAAACCTCGACAGTTGAATCCGCTGTTATTGCATCGCAAGTAAAAGTATAGGATGTTGTTGATGTCGAAATAGTTGTGCTTTCGATAATTGTCGGAGTGATTTTTCTGTTGTAAAAATCAATTATCGGCTCTGTGACCTTTATGATTCCGCCATCGATTTTCGTTTCCGAATACACAGGCTCTTCTCCGCCTGTTGGTGTGATAATGACGATTTGCCTTGATTGATTGACGCAATCAATATTACACCCATTAATTTCTGTAATAAGAAGGAATGTACCAAATTCATCAAGTGAATCTTCAAAATGGGCTTTTCCAATTTCAATTTGTGTAGAACCGGGAGACATCGCAGAATGGCTGTAATTTAGATTGATTTTTCCGGTTGCGGCATTTATCTCAATGTTGTTTAGGCCGTATATGCCACCATATGTTTTTATCTTTTCTCCGTCTATTTGCCACCCCGTGTCAACATATGGTGTATGTTTTTCTTTTGCTCCGAGCTTAATGCCATCGGAGGACATTTTCAGATAATTGTCTAAATCATATGGGCCGCCTAGACTTGCAATCGAAACCTCTGCTCCGAAACTTGCAATCACAGGGTCATTTGTGTCATCAATCACCCCAGCAGAAGTGACCTCTCTGATGCAAAACTCATCACCGTCAATATGGGCATAAGAATCACCCGCCGCAAGCGTATCATTGAAGATGTTCACACCATTGGCATTCTGATACATGGTCGAGGAAAGTGATTGAATATTTGAATCCCCGGAATCAACCTTGCCTTCAACTTCAACCTCAAGAACTTCAACTGTTTTCTTTGCTTCTGTGGCTTTGTCATTCGCGTCCGTTGCCTTAACATCTGCCTGTTCTGCCACAAAATGAGCCACATTCGCTGTCTTGTCATCTGTCGGAGGAGCTGATGCGTTACCAACAAGGAACGCACTGCCGTTCGAGATTCTGACCTGAACCGTCTCGCCCTGCTCACAGTTTATGGTCTTTCTGACAGGAGTCTCATCCACTCCACCGTCAATGTGAACCCAAACTGTGTCATCCTCTACGCGAAGAACTGTTGCAGGCGTATCATAGGGTCTGTTTCTGTCCCTACTGATTGTTTTGATTGCTTCGATGAATTCCCGCTGACTATTCATTGATGACTTCCTCTTTCACTTTTGCGCCATGCGACAGTGTGATCGTCTGCGACAGCACTCTGAATACATCCCCGATGTTTTGCTTCGGATATACGATCGATACAAGATCATTCACTCCAACATCAGGCTGGAACCGTCTTGAATAACTAAGACTCCTGGACGGATTCTGCAGCTCCTTTAATCGTCTTAAAGCATATTCACCCAGGCTCTCGCCTGCTGCCAATTTTGCGGCTTCCTGTTTCCAGATCTCTCTTCCTCGGTTCACTGTAGAATATGCGGAATCAGGATCATCATCTCTGGCCGTTGCGGCGGATCCATCCAGTGTGACCCTTAAGACGTTCGGAACCGTAAAGATATCCCGCTCATCGGATACAGAGACCTCGATGATGTCATTATCTATATTGTCGAATGTTCCCGATATCGTGAGCGGTTTCGGGCAGATCCGGACAGAACCGTCTCCGTTGACTTTAATTTGCCAGTTGATTGCTTCCGCGATTTCCTGTGCAACCGATAATTTCGAATCATTATCACCTGCGACAAACGATGATATGATCGTCGGGGATCCTGCATCAAGTTCAACCGGACACGGAAGATCTGACAGGAGAATCCTGATCAGTTCGCCGCCGTTCGTTCTAGCCGGTGCGAACCATCCGATCGGGAGCAGGATGTCCGCTGCGACTTTTAATACGGAATAACATTCAAGGGTTCTTGTTTCGACGGTTCCATTAATATCTCTTCCCGGGCTTGAGACGATCCCAGTAAAAAGCGGAACCTTTTCTTTGGCTCCGCTCTGTTCTGCAATCATATAAACCCGAATCCATGCTTCCGTGCCGATGTCCTCGCTGACCGTGATGTCTGCAGATTCAACCAGATCACTGTCTGCTTTTCGTGTGATTTTTCCTGCGATGATTTGTATTTCCCCGGCATCCGCCCATGTCTGCGGATTCACTTTTGCAGCACAATATGTTGCTGATATGCCATTGCTATAATTGATCATAAACTTGCCTCGTCTATGCCTTCATATCCTTCAGGATCCACACGAGTAATGCTGAATGTGAAACTTACGGCTTTCGTCGAATAGCTTGCAGACTCCGAGACCTGTACATTGGCCGAATAACTCGATCCGTCCGGTGTCCTGACATGGCAGATCCCGCTCCAAACAGCAAGGTCTCTGATTGTCGCGATCCGCTCATCGTTCCTCAACAAGAGGGTATTGAGCGATACGGTTCTTGATACAGCTTTGTTCCAGTCGCCGACAACATGCCCATTCAGGTATTTTGTCTCTTCAAAATCCTTCTCCCAGGAACTCTGCAGTTCCAGATTATATGGCAAGGCCAACCGTTCGCCGCCGCCAAAGTCTATGATCGCCTCTTTCAGGACAAGATCATGATCTATATCTATCCACGCGATTCCTGTCTCGTTCGTATAGTCGCCGTTGGCCGTGATGTCAACGAACCTGTAACCACCGTTCGAAGCAGGATACGGATCGATATAATATGTTCCGAAGTTTCCACCCTTGACGATCAATTCAGGCTTATCGGCTGACAGCCTATATATATCAACTGTGTCCCCACTCTCATAGGATGCAGGAGCAAAGGCCCTGATCCTTGCCGTTAAGGTGTCCGGATCAATGTCCACTGCTGCCGTCGGTGTCTCCGCCTGATGCGTCCATTTCACTGTAAAATCAAGATAGGATGATGCTTTCTGTCCTACAGAGTCCTGTACTATAGCCGTGAGCCTGTAATCTCCGCCATCGTCAAACGAACCGACCAGATCATCAGCTCCAATCGTCAGTTCTCCGTCTCCGCCATAAGCAACCGCGAAAATGGTCTCACCGTCATAACCTTCCGTCACTGATTCGTCTGGCCGTTCCACGAAGTAATCCTTCAGCCTTTCTATCTTGATCGTCGTCTGGCCGCCTTCTCCTGCTCCTGTTACTTCCATGACGATCGGAAGATCCGTCAGGACTCCGTCCGTGATCCCGGAGCTGATCGCCGAATCGATGGGACTGATCTCAGGTCTTGCCGCAACCGTAATTACGACCGGATCAGACATGGCAGACAGATAGCCTGACTGTGAGGTGGTCTGCACGGTCAGGCTGTGACTCGACCCGAACAGCCATGCCGGTGTAATACTTATCCTCTGTGCGTTATTCTCGACCCGTGCCAATTCTTCTCCGTTGTCATAGATAACCGCCAGATCCTGTTCTGTTGTGTCTGTAGTCTCATAGGTCCAGGAGAGTTGAATAGCCTCCCCGGGCTGAACAGTAACTGCAGAACTCGTCAATGTCGGTTTCCCCGGCGCAGATGCAAAAGATAAGGATACCATCTGTGAATAAGGTGAAAAAACCTTTGCTGTATCTCTCAGCCTGACCCGAAAATAATAAACCACTCCTGATATGAGTCCGGCAATGTTCCACCAGGTTGCACGCTGATTGATTTCGTATGTTTGAGGACCATCTGTACTTTCCCATGCATCCTCGTGATCTGACCATGATACCTCTACGCTTTGAGCATCCGACCATGGAATTTCCCATGATATTTCCGCTACTCCGTCCCGTTCTGTCGCATTCGCGGCAACATTGGTCGGTGCCAGTGGGACATTTCCGGCAGTTATGAACACATTATCCGATTTCATGCATGGCTTTGATGCCGATTTACCTGTCCACGCTTTGATACCGAACATATTCTCACTGTTCGGTAATCCTTTGACTGTGATTGTGGTTTCTCCATGTGCAGCCGTTCCGAGAACCTTACCCGATGAATTGATGACAGCGATCTTTGCCAGGGCAACAGATGAGTTTTCAACATAGGTTACAACGGTGGTTTTTGTAGTCGGATTCAAAGAAATGCTTGATAATGTAGGTGCCACCAAATATCCAGCCATTGCGAAAATCGGATCTGAAACCGCTGTGTTTGATTCGCATACCGAACAGACCCTTACAAACAGACACTGATCTACGGGCGGGAACTGTGTAATCGTGAAAACAGTTTTTCTTGCGGTCGGAACGATATGATCCTGACCTGTTGTCCAGATTACTCCATCCGGACATACAGGGACTCCCTTTGAATCTTCTTCGGTCGGTGTCGCATAGCAATATTGAACACACTGGTAATCAAGCGGATGTTCCGCTGTGGAGGTATTCTTCCATGTAAGAGTGATATTTTTGCCCGCCGCCTTTGCAACAAGTCCTGTTGGAGTGTAAGGCATAGCATTCACATGGTACGCATAAACCCACGCACTCTGTCCGTTCAAACCTCTTGCACAGCACCTGAACCACTCGACTTTTTCTGTTTCCGTATAGGAAACCTCTCCTGATGAATTCTCCCCTGTCACATCAATGAAATCAGAAGATGATGCATCTGCTCCCCACTTGACCTGCGACTGTGTTGCCGAAGTGGAATCAACCCTCTGGTATTCCACATCAATCAGATTCGGATCGCCTTTTCCAACGACATAGGCCGTATCGGTTTCCCATATGAACTTCAATGCTTCTTTGGTCACAACAGGCTTGTTCGGAACAAGGAATTTGTATGTGGCTGTTGCCCACGGCCCCGGCTTTCCGTTCACGATCCCGCGCACACCGATCGTCACTGATGGAAGTTTCTTTGTTGTCGCGGGGAAATAATTCTCAACCGGGATCTCATATTGAACGCTTGTATCGTCTCCGGCCAGCGTTGTCAGAATCTTCTGACCATCAATACTCCAATATGTTTCCTGTGAATCATAGAAGTCCGCAAGTTTCCAGGTGAGTGTCAGGACATTGTTTTCTTTTGTGATCGATAATGCTGTCTGTTTAAGTATTGCCATTTCTTAACCACCCATCCGCGCTTCGCGCTTAAGTGTTCCAACGAATGATGCTCCTGCTCCATTTATGGATGAGGCTATTTGGCTGTTGACCTTATCGGCGATTCCTGATACATCTACATTATTTGCCGCATTCTGTAATACTTCTCCGAGTGCGCTCCCAACAGCTCCTTCGCCCCGCCTGATGCCATCAGCAATGGAATTAACAATGTTCTGTCCCAAGGCGTTATATGCTGTAGACCTGTCCGCAGACATTCCGATAACGTCTTTTGCAGACTTCAGGGCATTATTCATCATGGTTTCTGTTGCTGTTTGAACTTCCGAGGCGTTTGTTTCAATGGCAGAAGCAAGATCCGATACACCTGTTTCTGCCATTTGCGTCATTACATCGTTGTATTCCTGCATTGCAGCTTCGTTATCGGCATAATACTGTGTGAATAACGCTGTGGAGTCTTCTACATAATTCTGTTCCTGGAGCTGTATTGCTGCATAGATATTCTCTGCCTCACTGATTGCTTCCAGATGATCATTCCATGTGTCGGCAAGTTTCTCTAATTCTTCTGTATTACTGCCGATTTCCTTTAGTCCTTCAACAAAGTTGTGAATCTCGGCCGCACCGTCAACACCCATGTTTGCCATCTTATAGGCAAGATCTTCAATGGCAGGATCTGTCTCTGCATCGATCACACCCTTAAGGTATATAAGATCATCCTTGTATTGCGTGATCCCTTCCGTCTGATCTTTCCATCGCTCCTGCATCTTTCCGAGCGTCAGATCGGACTTCTGATTCCATTCGTCAAACAGACCTATCTGTTTGCTGATCGCCTCGGAAGCCGCATTCATTGAGTCTTCAATGGCCTTGTTTGCCGCTTCAACTTCTGTCGAGGATTCCTTGACGACGCCGAGTGTATCTTTGAGCAGAGTCTCCGCATCGTTCTGCTTCAGCGTTTCCTCTGTTACTTCACTAATGTAGCCCCTGAGATTATTTTCCTGATCCGCAAGCTCTTTTGCCTTTTCTGCCAGATCCTTTCTTCCATCGATCAATGTCAGATCTGTTTCTAAAAGCTTGTTATATTCTTCCTGTAATTTTTCAATCTCACGAACTTCGTCTGATGTAAAACCGGTACCTAATCCTTCCTGCTGACGCTTTGCTCTCTCCGCCTCCATTTCATTGATTGTTTTTGTAATGTTGGCCAGTTTCTCTCTGTTTTCGCTGAGCTTTTCGTCAATTTCCCAGAGTTCGTAACCTTTTTTTGCTGATTCAGCAAGGACATCATTTAAGGATTCCTGTAAGGCCTTAGACTGTGCTGCTCTCTCCTGTGCTTTCGCATATTCTTCCCATCCGTCCACACAGTCGATCAACTTACCGGTTTCGTCATCAATCATGATTACCGTTTCGCCGATCGAATCATTAAGCTCGTTTGCCGCTTTGCTGAGTTCCCGCTTTTGGTTTTCTGAAAGAGTTTCTTCAGAATTCAGTTCTTTAATGCGGTCAATTAGTCCCTGTGTATATTCTGTCTGGTATTTCTGGCTTTGAATCAAATCTTCCGCATTTTGTACTATCTTCTCTGCTTCCTCAGCAGAACTACGTAATGATTCCGCCAGTTTATCCACTTCACTGGATGATGCCATGGTTGATGCACCGAGACCGGCAACTGCGCCCGCTGCAGCTGTCACTCCAACGGTAGCCATCATTATCAGTCCTGTATAATCTCCAAAAGCCGCTTTGCATATGCTGATTGCCATTGCTAAACCTGTGACAGCAGTTGCTGCTACTCCAGCGGCAACTGCCGCCCCTGCCAGAGCGGATACTAATTTCGGATTACGCTCCACGACTCCTGTGATAAAGTCAAGAACAGTAATCCCCATTTTTTTTAACATTTCTATTGTAGGACTTAATGACTCCCCTACGGCGATTTTTAAGTTTTCTGCAGATGCCTCGAATTTGGCATTTGTCATTTCTGCGGTGTCTGCCATGATCGAGAAAGCCTTGTCTGTTGCTCCGGCATTATTTTCCATGAGTTTGAGTGTATCATTAAATGCATCTGCGCCCTGATTAAACAGAGACAGAGCGCCCAGACCGGAGCGAACATTACTGAACAGATTTTTGAACGCCTCTCCGTTTCCCTCAACGCTATCGCCCAGAATCTGCATGACATCACCGAGCGTATAGCCCTTCTGCATCAGTTCACCGAATGTATGACCGGTAAGATCTGCCAAAGTATCCGATACGTTACTCCCGGAATCACTCAACTCGTTTAACATGGCACGCAAATATGTCGTTGCGTTTGCTGTATTGATACCCTGCTTTGTAAGAAGAACATACCCGGTTGAAACTTGATCCAGGGATACATTCAAGGCCGCTGCCGTCGGAATGATCGTACCGATCGACTGTGCCAGTTCATCAACTGTGGTTTTACCCAAATTTTGCGTTGTAATAAGATCATCCGCGATGTGAGCAGTCGTATTAGCTTCCTTACCGTATGCATTCAATGCAGTCGTAAGAACATCAACGGATGTCGTCGTTTCCGTAAATCCTGCTCTTGCGAGCTTCGTCGCATCTTCTACGAAACCAACCGCCTCGGAAGCATCAACAGATGCAGAAATCGCCTGATAGGTTGCTTCCGCAATTTCATTTACTCCATATCCCATTTCCGTAGATACGCGGCGAATTTCCGAAGACATCTTCCCCAAGTCTTCACCTGAAACCTGGGCAATTGATTGAACTTTTGCCATGGAGTATTCAAATTTCTCCGCCACTTCCGCGCACTCCATTAGGTCATCTATGATCTTTTGGGCACCCTCACTTATTTTATTGAAAGCTTCCGACCGAATAATACCATCCAAAGCATCGCTAATCTTGCTTGTTTTTTCTGCTGCCGTGTCGACTGTTCTTCCGTACTTATCAATTGATGTAGCGTATCCGTCGGTGTTTTTCTCTGCTTCGGCCAGATATCCGTTTGTTTTTTCAAGCTCTGTTCCATACTTCAACTGTTCAGCAGTTGCGTTATTGATGGATGTATTCAGCTTGATTTCTTCTGTATCATATCTACTAAGGGCGTCGCCTGCAGTTTTTATTTTTTCTTCCAACCCGGCTACTACTGTTGTTTGTTTCTGATATGCTTCAGAATTCTTGCCCTGCGTTTTTTCTATCTCTTCAAGCTTTTTCTTTTCCGTATCTAATGCCGTCTGGTACTCACGCAACCGGTCCTGCTCTGTCTGCCTTATTTTGTTAAGTTCTTCAAGCCTTCTGGCGTATGTCTCTACCTTTTGCCCGGCGGTTTCATATGCTTTGTTTAACACTTCGCTTTTCTTCGATAGTGCATCAAGGCTGTTCTGGCTTTCCTTGAATTGTGTATCATTCAGCTTTAATTCTGACTGAAACTGTTTTAAGGACGCATTGATGGTTTTGATATCACTATTGAATTTTGTTGCTCCATCCAGATAGAGTCTGATTCCGATTTTTTTGCTCATTTTTCCACCAAAAAGGGCCTACCATTTCGGTAGACCCATTAGTTCTTTATTCTATGATGAACTACTATCTTTTCTTCTTTATCGGCCGGTAATAAATTGCCGCAGCCAGCATAACACCAATACCACACAGTATCATTGGAATTCCTGCCCAAAAAGCAACTCCGGATGTTGCAATGCCCATAAGTGTGACTACAAAACCACCACCAAAAAAGCCTCCTCTAAATGCTGCTCTTGTGATGTCATTTGCGGAATCATGGGACTTGCGACAATCTTCCACATATGATCTCATGTCATCACCTCCCACCTGTATTGTATCTCTTTTTATACAAAAAATCAACAGATTTACAGGCTTAAAAGCGATGCGACCGGCTGATGTTCTACTTGAAATTGTTTGATTTCTTTTTCGATATCCGGGTAAAGTCCGCCTTTTGTTTTGAAATTGTGTAATTCCCTATAGGCGTGATGAATATCCGCCCATTTTCCATATTGCATGGTCTCTGCCTGGTATTGTGTTAATCCCAACTCAACACGGCTAATCAGGAAGATCCTCTCGAAGTCGATTTCGAAGTGTTCCTCTTCCGGTTCGCTGTCTTCCTGGTTTTGTTTTTTTTTGATGTCATGCATCGGATGAGATTTTCATGTATCATATTCGAAAGATCTATAAGCGGAAGATCACATACGCGTCCGATGTACTTTTCATTAACCGGCTCATAGTCCGTGCCTGTCTGCTCCGAATCTATTAAAAGGCCCTCATTGATCATGAGAGTAAGACCCATGATCAGGGCATTGATATCATATTTTCCAAGTTCAAGCTTGATCCGGCCGTTCTCATCCCTGTCCGGATTCCCATTTTCGTCTCTTACAATCTGTGCGCCGATGATCCCACGCTCAAAATCGTTGATGTCCATCCGCTCCTGGATCTGTGATAAAACATACAAATCACAGTAAATCGGATATGTTTCCCCGTTTATTTCCACTTTCGATAGTTCGATTTTTCTCATAGATGCTCCTAAACAACGGCGGGACAGCTGCTCCTGCCCCGCCTGCTGCCATATAGTGATAAAATCCTATTCTGTCGCCGCTGCCGTGATTACAACATTACCGGTTACGCTGGCAATCGTGATCTTCTGCGTTGTCGCATTCCACGCAGTTGCTGTAATGTCTACACCGCCTATCGTGATTACAGGTTCGGAAAGGGTGTAGCCGCTCTCCTCTTCCAAAGTGATTTCAAGAGCTTCTCCTGCATCAACAGTCTCATCCGAAAAATCAGATGTCACGTTTGTCAGATTCTGCGTTACCGTGTAGGTTGTAGTCGGAGTGTCGCTGATGTTCAGATAATCTCTTACAAACGCATCCGCTTCCTCTGCTGTGTCGAAGATCTTTGTGATCTTCCAGTTTCCTTCATCGTCTGCCGCGATTGCCGCTCCTTCGATCGAAGGTGTATTGAACTGGATCTGATCGCCCTTCGTCTGGTAGTTTTCTGCACTGTCAGTAAACTTTGCACACAGGATGATCAGGGCCACATACTGGCTCTTGCCGTCAATCTTCTCAACCCCGGTAATACCGATGCCTACATAGTTTGCCTCATCCGTTGTTTTATAGATCACTTTCTTTCCTTCGATCGTATGACCGAACATTGTTGAAGCTGCCTGCAGCGGTGTGCTTGTCGTGCCAAGTGTAACTGCAGCGTTCGTAAACTGCTTTTCATATTCCTGCTGCGAGTCGTCCCCGTACAGTGATGCTTCCGCATAGTTCGGTGTAATCCCCATACTTACAGCATGAGAATACCTGAATCCATCCGAATACCTCTTTGTCTGCCTGTCGTATTTAGCGACATAAGGCTTCCTGAGTCCTACATTTGCCATATTGATTACCTCTCTTTCGTTATGATTACACTGAATATTGTGCGTCTTATTGTTTGTTCCAGATTGTTTTTCGCAGTAAATGTCTCCAGCCAGCTTTCTACTCCATCGATTTCGCCCAAAATTTCCAGATAATCCATGATTTGATGCTTTAGGGCCATGTAATTGTATTTTGGCGGCGTGAACAGATTGACTCTGATAATGGCTTGATCATACATGGTCGTATCATCTCCCCAAAAGATCGGGCGCTCATCCGTATATTCATAGGTGATGTACTTACTTCCGTCGTAAGTATACAGATCCGGTGATACCGGGAGTCCCGTTATCTCTTCCAGTTTTTGGATTTCGCTGTTTACGTTCATTATTCTGCTCCAAGTTCTTTTTCGATAGCCTGCTGGATTTTTGATGTTGACTTTGCTTCAATGGAATTTGCTGCCCTATCCTTCCAGGGATGCGCTGTCTGATGCGCATTTCCATATTCCAACCAAAATGCCTTGTCATTATTCATCACTGCTTTTGATATCGTTTTTCCTCGGTTCACGGTATGGTAACGGTTACCCGATTTGCTCTTTCCAACCGGCTGACACACTATAACCGCACCTTCGCCGTTTCCGGTCATCCTTGGTTCGAAGCATTTTACAGAATTTACAAGCTCCGAATCTCCCGGATGCTGAATGGACGAACGCAAAGCTGCTTTCGTACCTTCCTCCATGTCCGGGCGCACCTCTTCCAGGGCTCTTTTTGCCATCTGTTCGAAGGTAAGATTTCCGAACAATGACAAATCTCCGATCATCCTGCCACCGCCAAATCCTGACACATCATAAGTCATGCTCATACTTCTACCTCCAGAGCATCAATCTTGACCGTCTCATTTTTGTACTGCACGTTGTCCACAAATGTGATCGTGAATATATTTCCTGCGAAAATTATCCTGTAATATTTTGGTTTGACCTCTTCGAGCTGTTTGTGCCATCTCAAAACAAAGCGAACAGTCCTGTCAGCAGCAATCTGAGCTGCCTGCCATCGTTCATTACCTGTTAGGCTGTTAACGTAGGCATAATTCGTATAGTACGGTTCCCAACGTTCCCAAATTTCGAATCCGTCCTCATCTTTTTCGGCCGGATACCACTTTTCGATGGTTATCTCATAAGGTCTTCCATTTGATATCATCTGTCCGCCGTTCATGTCTTATCCTCCGACGGTATGAGATTGAATGAATGAAGATCCAGCGTCGAGGCGGCAACCGGATTGATTTTGTCCCTTTCGACCGTCATCTGGCGGTTATCATACATAAAAGACATGATCGCCATGAAGGGATATACGAGATCTTCGTAATCATCGAGCATCCTTCCGTTTTCGTCCGGCGTGCTTACTTCCTTGATTCCGGTCCAGTCCTTGATGTATGCAATTGTCGCCTCTTTCAAAGCATTGATATACGCTAAGTCGGCCTCATTTAGAGCTGTTACGTTTTCTCGGAGCTGACTTAGTATCAGATCCTGCGTTATTTCGCTTATCTTCATCTTTCGCCTCCGCATTTTGTAGAGCATTCATTTGCTCCGCGTATCCGGCTCCAATCAGATCTTTCGCAACCTTATCGGGCAAGTCAAGGACCTGCCCGGTAATTGCGCTAAAATTGAGACCTGCGAAGCTTACTTTTGCTGTAATCTTCATGTCAGACCTCCTTATGATGCAGCCATCTTAAGAACTGCTACTGCCTGCTCGTTCTGAATCTTCGCGTCAAGTTCTACCCACTCAACGATACCGAGAGCGTGCTGTGTAGCATACTTCTCACGAAGGATCTGTACGTTGTCCTCTACCATCTTCACGGCAAGAGCCTGTGCAGGATTGATGTAGAATACTGCGAGAGCATCTTCATCGGTGGCAGGACACTGATCCGATACGTATACAGGCTTGCCGAGGATCCTTCCAGAAAAGCCCTCTACGATGTCATCGTTGAAAAGGTATCGGTTGTTGCTGTCCTTTAAGAGCTGGCATGCCGTGAATGTGTCGGGATGCATTACGAAGTAAGCACCGGACTGATATGCACTCTTAAGTTTGTTCTTCAGTTTGATGAGAACATCTGCTGTGATCGCGCTTGTGGAGCCTGCAAGAACAATCTGCGTAGCTGCTGCTGCACCAGTGATCTTGCCGGATGTTCCTACGAGGATCTCCTTGTCAATGAACTCTGCAGCAGCTGCGGCCATCTTTGCAACTACGAAATCTACCAAGTCGATGTCTGTCGAGTTGAGCAGCGAGATTGAAACCTTTGCCAGCACACCGGCGAGGTATCCTGTGAGATCTACGGATAAAAGTTTCGTTGACTTAGCTTCGAGATCTGTGAACTCTGTAGCATATGCGACCGTAAGATTATCGTTTGTTCCATCCACGTAAGGAATCGATACAGTACCCTTGATGTTGAATTTCTCGGCATCCCTGAACAGAGGGCTGATATCCTTGATCTTGTCAACGATCTTGTTGGCAATGGTCTTCGGGATAACTGCTGTATTGTCGCCCTTTGTGATGTTGCTGTCTGAACGCTCATTACGAACGAACTCGGCGAATGCTCTGATCTCCATCTCTTCAACAGAATCATTGCCTGCTGCCTCGTCGGGCTTGTTGTCTACCTTTGTGAGTTTCTGTGATCTCTCGAGCTGAGCCATTGTGGCATCGATTGACTCTACTTCCTTCGTAAGTTCGTCAAACTTCTCATTCTCTTCTTCTGTGAATGCTCTCTTTTCCGTTTCGACTGAATGGGAAAGCTGTTCGATCTGCTCCATGAGCTCTGCTCTTTTCTCCATGAGTTCTTTCATTTTTCATTTCCTCCTTAATCTTTCGATGGTTTCATGGTACTTTGTATAGTCCTGTTGCACCGGTGCAACTTCGGATTCTGTCGCACGCTGCTCCGGTTCACCCCCCGACTCCGCCTGACTTTCGTCTTTCCGGCTGATGCGGATGATGTCTCTGTCGAGTGCCCTCGTGATGAGTTTGTCTTTTTCTTCCGCGCGCGCATGAACGCTTGTGCCGGCGTACACCGGGAGCATGGTGTCGTCTATGATGGATACTTCCTGAAGATCTATTTCCGTCACGATGGATCTCTCGACGTGTGAGTCGTAGTCGTATGCCGTCCTGGCATCAAGTTGAAAGAAGCCGAAACTCCATCCGACCAACTTGTCAGCGCGGGCAAGTTCTATCACTTCCGGATCCGTGACTATAGCTCTCGCATGAAGTCCGATACTGTCTTCTTCGAGTTCAAGGTTTGTCTGTGTGTCTCCGAGCACTCTTGCGCTGTTGTGGTTTAGGAGCATCTGAACGTTCGCGTTTTTCGATAATGCCAGGGCGAATACTCCCGGCTGCATCTGTTCCACAAACTCGTTTCCGTACTGGTCCATCATCCGGCGTGAGTCACGTCCGACCGCATTGACATAGCCTTCGATCTCGACCGAATCACTTCTGATCGTTATCTTCATCTGGTTTCTCCTTTCCTGATGCATCATCCGGATTATTCTGACTCGGATCGGGTGTTGCTTGCGGCACATTTGCACCGGTTTGCTCTGCCCCATCAGGTACAGGTACTCCATTTGCCACATCATTGATATTTACCTTTAAGCCCATATTCGGCGTGAATAACCAGCCGTTTTCAGGGTTAAAAAGTACGTCCTGAAGTCCGAGCTTGACGAAATCAAGCCCGAGTGATGCCATGTTCTCCTGGCGTCGGATATCATCGATCTGCATGAAGCCGTTCTTGATACCGTTTGCATACGCTTCGAATCGTGTTTTGATATCGGCTTTTGTCAGTTCGTATGTGTCAGCCGCAAAAAAATACGACTTCTTTTCTCTTTCGAGTAAGAGGTCGCGGTTCAATGCTGTACATATTGCATCGAGTAGCGGAATGATGCAGTCCTGAACGTAGGCAAGCCGTTCTTCTTTTGTCGCTCCGCCGTTTATGATCGACGGCGGCATGTTGAAGAGCTTGCAGATCTCATTCGCATTCGACTTCTTGTTTTCGTTCATCTGCATCTCAACGGATGTCTCGGAAGCTTCCTTGAATGTCACGCCGTCGTTTAGAATGATTACATTTTCTCCTTCGTTGGAGTAGAGCTTCCGGAAGCCTTCCTTGAGAGCTTTTAAGGCTTCATCTGCTATCCTGTGAGCCGCCTGCAGGAATCCCTTCTTGTTTCCACCCTTCTTGACCAGGGCATTTTCAAACTTGAGGGAGTTATATGCCACGGACAGAATTGTCGCATTTTCCGCAATGAGAGAGGTTCCCTTCCATCCATTTTGTGTGACTCTCAGCACTTTTATGAAGTCAAAAGGCTTATAAGCCTTACCGTTTACAAGGATTCTGTATTCTTTGAAAATAGGATCCTCGTTAAACTGGAATGTGATCCTGTCCGGATCTACATAGTGTATGGACTTGACCTTCGTATTTCGGCGGTTGATGTAGATATATCCGCCTTTGTTCGTGTAGTAGTCCTTGACTATCTGCTTTTTAAGGTCGCATCCTGTGAAGGTGTCATATGTGTCGTTGTTGAGTAGTCCGACTCTGTCATCATCCACTCTTTCAGCTGATCCGTCGTCCCGTTTCTCGTACAGGTAGATCGGCACGCTTGCAACCGTGTTTGCAATGGTATTGATGCATCCGGCGAAGGTCGGTACGTTCATCGCCATCTTCCGGGACATATAATCATCCTGGAGGAATGCTTCGAGTAGTGTCTCAGAAAGCTGTATCGATTCCGGGTTTCCTTCTGCTCTTTTCTTGAAAAGTCCCATTTTGCTACTCCTAAACTGTCTGTATTACGAAATCCATGCCATATAGTTGTTCCTGCTGGAGGAGATATACCGCATTGATTGTCGCTACTACCATATCCACCTTGCCGGAGGATCTTTTTTTGTTTACGTACTTATTGAGGTTCGTATCTTCGGTGCATTTCGCGTTCTGGAAGTTGATCTCCAGAAGGCGGTTGTCATCGTATGCGAACTTCTTCTCGAGGATCGCTTCTTTGAGAAGCTTTGTCGGCGCATGCAGTACCGAGGAATGCTGTTTGACTTCCACGCACTCAATTCCTTCCGCTTCAAGCTTTTGGATCGTGGATATTGCATTCCACCTGTCGTACCCTATGGATTGAATTACCACGCCCAGGTTAGATTCAAGGGTGAGGATGTACTCTTCAACGGTGGAATAGTCCACAACTTCGCTCCCGCAGGCTATACAGTTGCCTTCTTTTGCGAGCCTTTTGTAATCTACACCCTCTTTTTTAGACTTCGCGTCGGCTCTGTCTGCCGGTATGAAACCCGTAACCCTTGAATATATGATCCCATCATCTTCTGTGACCATAGCCACAGAGGTGTTATCATCTGATAATGAGAGGTCGAGGCCGAGCCATACCCTACGGCCGCGCCACCATTCATCATTTCTGTCTCTTCTGCACTGCTTTACCTTTTGAACATCGATGTATCCTTCCGCTCCGATGCCTTTGTAGAGGATGTTGCAGTGCTTGCATAGGAAATTCTCTCGTTTGTTCGGATAGAGGATCGCGTCGAGTCGCTTTTCCTTGAGGTTTTCAAGCATCTCTGGAGACGTAAGCGATACAGGATTCGCCTGGTATAGGACTCTGTCGTCTGTCATCCACGTTTCACCGGATGCAAGCTCATCGTCCGGCTCATAAAGGAGCGAGAATATCCTTTTGTTGTCGATCAGACCGTCGAGGCTCTTCTTGGCCTTGTCAATCTCATCGATCATCGAGTTATTATCGTTCGGATATTGCGTACTGATGACGATTCCCAGCTTGTTCTGAATGTTAATCTGGGATGATCGCATTGCCTCGATCGGGTACGCATCCATCGCTCCGGCTTCGTCCGCTAAGAATGCATGAGCGGTCTTACCATCCATCCTGTCTTCGGAATACGCCAGAGGTTTATATTCGTTGTCGTTTATGTTGCATCTAATCTCGCTTCTGAGGAGCTTGAAGGCAGGATCCGCTTCGTCATAAAGTGCCGGCGAAGACTTAATGATCTTTCTGATCGCAAGTTTTAACTCCGAGGATAGTTGTAGATCCGGTGCAACTGAAAAGAACCGGGAAAAATCCGGTTCTGTCAGCATCAAAAGTATGAAAATGATTCCGCTGTTGAATGTTTTGAAGTTTTTTCGTGCAATCTCGAGCAGGATCGTTGTGTAATATCGGATATTGTGCTTTTTCTTGAGTTTCGTACATAGTCCTGCGATTATCAAAAACCATGCATATGGCTCAAGGCCTTCGTTCATCGGGCAGTTCATGTCCGGATGTATCATCAATTTAAGCAGCCGTTCTATCCTGGCAACCGTCTCTTCGTCGACCATTGCCTCTTTGTCGAAGCCGTCCGCGATGTTCAGCCAGCTTTCGGCCTGCATTTTGACGTAATGCGGTACTCTTCTGCGTGTATCCGACGCGCACATTGAGGCATATTTGTATGCCGGATTCTTTTTATACACCGAGAGCCTCCTTCAATGCGTTCGCCTTCGTTTCCGGTTTCTTCGGGATCGCCCGAAGCGCCGATTTGATCGTCATACAGTATTCTTTTTCAAAATCGATCATCTCCGCACGCAGGGATTTCGCCACCTGTTCGCGTTTGGTGATTGTGTCTCCCATTTTCGTAATCAGCCGGTAATATTCCGCGATATCTCCCGCCTCGATAAAAGTTTCCCTGCTGTCCTTCAGTTGTTCGAGTTCATTCTTCAGATCTATGACCTCTTTTTCCGCAGCTTCGAGTTTCGATTTGGTCAGGCAATACCGGCGTACACCAGCCCCATAGATCTCATCATATTTCTCGATCGCCTTTAAGAGCGGCTTCAGGCGCAGATATTCCAGATGCGCCACCTTGTCATTTCTGACATCGGCGGTCTCGATCATCATCTTGCCAGTTAGAAGACCTTTTTCGGCTTTTTCTCTGATGGCAAGTTCTTTTTTTGTTCTGTGTGACTTGCCTTCCATCTTTATGACGGCGGCAGTCTTCGGAGGTCTTGCCATATGATCACCCTTTAAAACATTTGTGTAATTTTGTGTATTTTCTTGTTGACTTTTGTGTATTATTGTGTATAATATAATTATAAGGAGGTCAACAATGAATCCAAGAAACACAGCCATCAACGACTTAAATAACAGCGGATACTCCTTCAAGCGGTACGGTAGCAATCATGATATCTACTACAATCCTGAAACAAAGTATTCAATACCGCTGAAGCGTGGACACTTCGATGAAGATGATCTCCGCTACATACGCAAAGAAATCAAAAAAGGCGGGAGGTAAATCCTTCCGCCACCTGCAAAGGAGGCTTTTATGAAATATTCTTACACTGCAACGTTCGAACCTAACAAAAGCGGAACCAAGTATTACTGCAGAGTTCCTGATCTTCCCGGGTGTATTACTACCGGATCCGATCTTGACGATGCCATCGAAATGATCACTGATGCTGCCAGCGGTTGGCTTGTCGTGGCTGAAGATGAGGGAAATGATATTCCCGTAGCTACGCCTCAAAACCAACTTGATATTCCTGATGGGGCCATTTGTTCCATTATCCGTATCGATACTCTTTCATACAGAGCCGCTACGGATACAAAAGCTATTCGCAAAAATGTATCTTTGCCTGCTTGGATGGCTACACTCGCCGACAAGCGAGGGATAAACTGTTCTCAGGTTCTCCAGGAAGGTCTTATGGCTAAACTTAGTTAATAGGATCAGCCAACTTATCAAAGAGCCGGATTGAATCCGGCTCTTTTTTCTTCTAACAGTACCGCGCGCGCGGGTGCGCACGTGCGAAAATGCTCATTTTGGGAATATTTTGTACGCAAGGGCGCAGCGTGGGTGTGGAGCGAGTCTGAAATCTCTGCAATTAAATGCCCGGGGGATACTTCACCGTCCGCCGCTCATTCTCTCTCGCTATATTTTCCAATGCTTCACGACTAATCAGCCCCTGCTCTGCCATTTCATGATGAATCCTGCATAACGTTATCAGATTTTCATGATCAAATGCTTTCTCTGTATTGTTGTCCCATGCAACTGTCTCTTCAAGTGGAACTATATGATGCACGCTCAGCTCCCCGGTCTCATAAGGGCGCAAAGTTCCGGCATAATTTCGCAGGCACAACTGACAAACGCCATGATCCCTTTGCCTGATATACTCCCGGGTTTTTTGCCACCGGGATGAACTCCGGGTTTTGGTTGCCATAGTATCCTTGGGATATCTGGATCCCGCTTTCTTCTTTTCTTCGCAGGGATCCCGGCTATCATGAATTCGGCCACAATATGCGCAAGACTTTAGCATCTATCAATGTTCCTCTTCATGTTCTACTTGTTCCTCACGCATTTGTTCTCCTATCTCTTGCATCAAAAAGGGACAGCCGATATTGGCTATCCCTTTTCTTTCACAATATCATTTTAGCACATTTCGATTGGACAAAACATGACAACTTTATAAAGTCCGCAACATATTGTGGTTATGCGCTTTGCAGGCATTTTGATATTATGAAAAAAATTACTTTTTTGAATTTCTCTCGATAAAATCTTGCATCATTTTTTTACAATTTGTCCTGACTGACACCTGCGGCCTCACAGGCCGGTATGTCAACACCTTTTTGATATTTTTTCAAATTTTTTTATCGCTCTTTTTTTCAGCTTATAGATTCCGCTGTCTTCGCTGTAACCGTATTCACACTTGAGATCCTTGATGCTTTTGCAATCAATATAATAGTCGATCAGGAACCTGCGGCACTGACCTTCCTCGATCTTCATGATCCGGTTATATGTCTTTAGTCGTTTATCGATATAATCGCCCCGGAGTTTTGTCAGTATCTTATCTATTCCCCTCAGCCTCTCCGTCATCTTAATGGCTGCCTCTTCCAGAAGATCCTTTCTGGCCGACTGCACTCGAATTCCGTCTGTTGGCATACCTCCGAAACTGACTTCGAGATGGATCTCGTTTCGCATTTTCTCATACTTATCGATCTTGAACTTCAGTGTTCTCACTGATTGCAAATACTTCTCAGCATTCATTCTTATCCCCTATGCTTCTCTTAAATACTGCCCACATTGAACCGCCTGCACTGGTTGCACCGAACGCATATGATCCCGTGACTTTTCTTGTTCCGGCATTCCGGAAGAGGCGACGGATCTATAAACATGTTACGCGATCTCTTGGTCTCCCCGGCATGAATGCCGATCAGGTTGCTCAGATCTGTCTTGTCTGTCTTGTCTGTCTTGCTCATGACTCTACCGAATCCTCCGTTGTGTACTTCAAGGATATCTTGATGCCGTCTTTTGTCGGTTTCATGGAGCCTGTGTATCCGCCTTTTGTGATGGTGATCTTCCCGATCTTCCCCTCGGCCAGTGGACGAGTCGCACTCAACAAAAGATTCCTGATCGCATCCATGCCGTCCTTATCTTCGAAGAAATCTCTGATCGTGCTTTCCGTGCAGGCAATGTTCTCTTCGATTTTCCAAAACGCCTTTGCCTCCGGACAGCTGCATTTCTTCTCTACTTCCTGATCGATATCTTCCTGTGTGAATGATTCCGGCACTTCCAGCGTCATGATCTGCCCGCAATATTTACATTTGCCTGTTGTTGTTTTCATTTTTATCCTCACTTTCTGTAATAAAAAACCACCAACCGTATAATGGTTAGTGGTTTCAATGGAGAACAGCATCGGATTATGCCAGGTTCATCTTATCCATGAGTGCTTCCTGTAACACGCGCGACACATTGATGTGTTCCTCATTTGCTTTCTTATTCAGCCAACTTGGAAGGCTCACATTTCTTCGAACCGGAGCATTGTCAAGTTTTTTGCTATACTCGACGATATCAATGTCCACTGCAGATACGACTGATTTCCCGGCATCGAAAAACACACCTGCGGTCGGATCGATATCTTCCAGCCTACTCGGTTTTGGATATTGATCTTCGTCCTTGTCATACAGCATGCAGCCAATATAATCTCTTGCCATACGGATTGCATCCGCAAGTCCATATCCCTCCGTCACCCCGTTCATATCCGGGATATATACCAGATATGTGTCTTTCTCATCGTTTTTCTGTGTAAAAATTACTGGATACGCTATTGTCATATATTTTCCTCCTTTATGGTGTAAGGGATCAGGGGCCTTATTTCAGCCCCCATTTTCTTATGATGTGCTTTGCCAGGTTCTCGTCTATTTCGCGATGCCTTGGGATTGACTCTTCATCGTCTCCTCTTTTGTAGATATCGTGTTCGCCGCCGTGTCGGTCAAACTCGAAACCCGCTTTCTTCATCAGTTTTTCTAAATCCCTTCGTTTCATTTGTTGTCCTCCTGTTGATTATATAATACACAATTATTGTGTATTTGTCAACAGGTTTGTGTAATTTTTACACATTTTTCACTAACCATTATTCGATTGTCAATGTACTGTATGATGTATCTGTCTGTTGCTTAAAATGTTGATGATGATATCAATCTCATCGTATCTCTTAACTGATCCTGCACGTGATCCCAGTTTTTTTTGTTCGCTTCCATTGCCAGGACAATAGCTGCAATCTTTTGCAGTTCATTTGCAATCTGCTTCTGCAATGCGGATGCCTGCTGCCCGGATTGTGATATCTCCTGCTGCCCTGTTGATACTTCGTCCTGTCTTGCATCTTGTGTATCCTGCTGCCCGGATTGATCTATTGTCTGATCATTTGTGGTGATCTCTTTTTCGGATACGATTTCACCCTCTACCTTTTCGATTTCCGGATCCTTTTCTTCGCCTGCTGCCTCTTCTGGGAGAGGATCTTCCGGTTTTGGTTGCACCGGTGCAACTGGCGGTTTTGACTTCTCGACTTTCTTCGGTTTCGGCTTCTCCTCCGGTTTCTTTTCTTCTTCAAAGGTCCTCTGTGATTCATCCTGCAGGACGGCCTCGGTGAATTCTTCCCATGAAAGCGGCGATTTGTTTCCCGGATCACGCATATTGACGATCGTGATCTCCGCCTCCCTCATATTCACCATGAAGCGTCCCTGTCCGGGGATCCTGATCGTGTAAGTCCGATCTCCGTCCGGCGTGTAGCACTCTTTTACATCTGCTTTGTTCGGTGTTATCTCTCTTCCGCTTGCAGTGGACAGATTGTCGGCTCGTAATTTTGCCTCATGGAAAAAGCGGATCGGATCCGGATGTTCATCGTTCAATTGCTTGACAACGGCTTCAATGAATTCATCCGGAACGCCTGCCTTGTCTTCCATCATCACTTCCAGATCGGTGATCTTTTGCTCCTCTTCGTATTCTTCCTTGATTGCCTGAATGTCTGTCTTGGAATATTCCGGTGAGAGTTCTTCATTGATCTCGTCCGGAAGAAGAAGCATCAATGATAGTTTGGCCGAACCGTATTCTGTGTATTCCGTAAGCAGCTGCTCCGAGTTCCCGTCTACAGAGAACCGGTCATTGATCCTGATGAATCGCGATACCTGTGTCTTATCCAGGTTAAATTCTTTCTGGGCGAATTCGTTTACATCCTTGTATCTATCCGCAAGGACATCCGTGTCCCTTGCGATCTTTAACAGGTATCCGATTCGGCAGACGCTCTGTGCCGTGGAATAGAGTTCTTTTCTTAACTCTCCTTTGAGTTCCTCATAATTGGTGATTGTTATCTCGTTCATTTTTCCTCCGATCTATGCCGTTTTTTGCTGTTTTGATCCGATTTTCGCTGTTTTCTGTACGGTTTTCGGCTTTTTCTTACGTTTTTGCAGTTCTTTGCAGTATTGAGCAAGCCATGCGTCAATCAACTTCTTATTTGTTTTTCTGTCGTAGGCGCCATACCACTGGATGATCTCTTCGTCTCGGATCTCGACTGTGATGAGCGGAACATCCTTCTTGTCTGCCTTTCTCAGGAAGAGGATGAAGCTTCTTCCGTCATTGTGGCTGCGTAAATATCCGTCTCCTCCGACACAGTGATGTAATGTTCTGCCTTCTTCTACGATCTCAGCTGCATCTTTCGCCGGTCTGATGATGTATCCGCCTGCTGCCGCAGAGTACTTTTCAGAGAGTTTCTTGTACTTTGACTTGATCTTCGGGTATTTTTCGAGCACTTCTGTCTTTCTCTTGTCCATCTTGGCTTTCTCGACCATTAAGATCATCTCGTCTCTGCGTCTTCTGAAGTCTGTGGGGAAGAGAATAACATCGTTTGTCATGTCATAACCTTCGTTTATCCTCATGGAGATATAGTCGTAATACTCTCTTCTTAGATCCTGGCGACGATTTCTTTCTCTCCAATCAGCTTTTTCTCCCGGCATCCACATCTTTTGTTTTTTCATGTAGTTTCTTAAGCGGATCGGGGACGTATATTTCAGGACTGTCGATGCTTTATTCAAATCTGTTTTCCATGTGTTTTCCCGGAGTTTTTTTATTATTTCGAATTCTTCATCGGTCCAGTGTTTTCCGAGTCTTCTTTCAAGCTGGTACATTTCGAGAACTTTCTTCGTGCCCTTACATGCAATCAGACTCTTTATCCTGTTCTTGTTAATCCTGAGTCGGTCTTCTATGTTCTTTCCTCTCGGATTCGGATTGACGGGAATCTTTCTGACCAGATTGTCGGCGTATTCAATAAGCCCTGCCTTAAGTATCATCTCAAAATCCGGATATCGTGCAGCTGCTATGTAGTAATCGATCAGGCCGCATTCATCGTAATAGCGATTCATTATTGACTGTTCAACGGGGACATACTTAAACATCCCGGTCTTTGCGATTTCCTTGTAAGTCTTTGGGAATACAAGATATCTCCAGTTTTCACCCACATTGCTCTGATGCCATCTTGCCCCGTAATTGCAGTATCTTGATGGTTTCCTGCTTTTTTCAAGGAATATCCTGTGCTCCTCCATGCATCTATAGACCGTATCGCACCCTTGCCGTGTATGCTGGTCTGCATAAAAAACCCTGAAAACAAAGTGCTCATCATCTACCTTCTGGCCAAAACATATCCTGCAAAAGGCATATTCGCTCCTTGTGTATCCGGCCGGTTTATAGATAGCCTTTGTCTTACACTTTCGACATACGGTCTGCATATCTCGCTCCGGCTTTTCGATGTCCAGTGCCATGTCCTTAAATGGATCCTCTGTCTCGACCGCTCTTAATACATACCTTCCCCCGCACTCTGCGCAATGACACTCTGCATAGGATCCTTTGCGTCTGTAGTATATATAGCGATTCCCGGTGAACTGTTTTCTGGCCCATGTATCAATTTCCTTGACCGGTTTTAGATCTATATTGTCCATACTTACCTCCCGAGATAGTAATCTCTGATGATTTTATGTGCATTGGCCATTCCCGGGATTCCGAGTGTAACTTTCCCGGCTGTAACGCCTGCTGCTCGTTTGATCTCATTGTCTACCGTGTGCTGGTGATCAAATGACCACTTGAGCAGAGCTGCAATGCATCCTTTTAGGCTCTTTCCTTTTTTTCTTATGGCCAATTGCATCTCTTCACTGTCAGCGATCTGTGTACGGATATAATCTGTCCAGTCTTTCATGATGTCCTTCGGTTTCAGATCAGCCTCTTCGATATCCAGTTTTCCGATCGCGGCGATCAGTGGAGTACACAGTTCCTGGATTGCTCCGTCAAAATAATCCTCTGCATCCGCAAGATCTATTCCGTTTTCTTTGGCCAAGTCCTTAAGGGCCGCCTCGTCTCCTTCTTCTTTCTGGCCTGCTGCCGCTTTGTTGATCTCTATGTATGAATCAAATTCTCCAAATTTATCAAACATTTTTCTCCTCACTTTCTGCTCCGAACAACTCAATCATTTTCTGGCATTGTCCTTTTTCAATAACTCTCATACAAGGCAAGCAATGGTCGCGGCATATTACATCAGACAAGTATCTGCTTTTCCGTCCTGTTGGATAATCGTTTCGGATGTGACAAATACGGATAACGTGATTAATGTCTTTGTCCGTCATTCGCTCTTCTCCATCTACTGAAACACAAATCCTACCGGCACGGTGATGAAATGGTTCTGGAACGGATTCAGCGCTTTATCGTCTATATAGACATCTGCAGAGATCTTCCGGCAGTCATTTTCGTACAGTTCTATGAGTTCCGGAAGGTTTCGGTTCACAGCGTCAAAGACCAGTCCTCTGTGTTTGCAGTATTCGATCGCTCCCATCAGCAGACCGCCGGTTCTGTTCGTCCAAAGGATCACTTTCGCGCCTGCTGCCTGTTCCCGTATCAGGAACTCAAACAGGGGCTTGTTTGGTTCCCCTACTTCCGGCCACCTTCCCAATGAAAGCGTTCCATCAAAATCCACTGCATAGATCATCTTTCCATCTTTTGTCATCTTTTCCACTTACCTCCTGTCATATATATGATTCCAATTACCACAAACCAAAATAGAAAATAATAAAACCATGGATCTTGGAACATCTCGATTATTACTTGCACCTTATGGCTCATTACCAATTCACCGCTATGTCGATCTGTTTCGGATTTTCCTCTGCGAATGCACCTGTGTCCAGGACTATGCATGTGCCTAAGCTGCTCTCCACAATGGACCCATACGGATGTTCCTGCCAATTCGCAGCGCATATGATGAATGGTCCGAACATCTTACAGCCATCGATCCGTGTCCAGTGCGTGTGATGCGGGCCCACTTCCTTGTCAGCGCGTTCGTAGATCCTGCTCATATCCAAGTTGTAGTAGGTCTCCTTCTGGATTCCGAAATAGTTCACTCCGTCTCTTTTGTTCAGCGTCTTCGCTTTCAACGTGGCTGGTGTCAACAATACCAAGCACACCATCACGACTGTACAGCGTAATCTCTTCAGGGCCCCATATCTTGATTTGTTCATATTCATCACTTGTCCCCCTTATTATTTTCAAAACTTTCATTTCCCAGTCCACGCAGACACACTCCCCTCCTCTGTCGCGGACCCATCTCATAAACTCCAGCAAATCCTGATCAGTTATGCATTTGATCTCTGTTCCTGCTGTCATCGTATTCTCCTTCAATTTGCTCTATGTGCTCCACCAAGATCCTGGCAACGAGCAACTTCTCGAAATCAGTTGCTGTCTTTTTGAACTCCTCCGTAAAGGCAACTGCTGCTCCTCCGATCCGGCAGATCTTTGACAGGTTCTCGTATTCACTTATGTTCATTGATCGCCTCCTTCTGGCAGAGCTATGATCGTAAGGATATCCTCCGACATGTCCGAAAACCCAATCACTGTTACTCCGTATCCTTCGCTCGCCAGTGCAAATGCTGTTTTCTTCAGATCCTTCCAGTTCTTGCATTTGATCCTATCTCCAAGATGCAATGTTCTGTCCTTTATGTTCATGCTCTTCCTGCCTCCTTGGGTGTCTGCTTTGAATACCGCTCTATGGTCGAAAACTTCTTTCCGCATGATTTGCAAATCCGCATCCGCACATATCCGCGTGTCCTCTCACGCTTCCCATCAAACAGTTCTGTGTCCATTTTTCTGCAGTATGGGCATCTCAGTACTGGCATCTTTTCTCCTCTCTCCCCGGATGTCGCTCCGGGGAAGCGATCAGAATGGCATATAATGTTCGTGATACACTATGTCAGCATGAGTGGTTTCTTTTTGCCGTTCGGCATGGTGTTTCAACCTTTTTATTGATTTGGCAGAGGCGGAACGCCTGCTGCCGTATCAAATACATCAGTTTTCTCCCAATATCAGGAGTCTGAATGTCTCTCTTCCCTTTGGCGTTAATAGTGTCTGCAGTCCTGCGTGATCCGAATACCTGGCATTGTACTCTTTTACTTCAAACAGGCCCTTGTTCTTTTCTGAGTACGGTTTCAGCTGCTTCTTCTGATCGCGATAGATGTATCTGTGCTCGATCAGGAAATTGATGAAGTATCTCTCTCCGATTCCGAACTCTTTTGCCGTATCCCTGAAGCTCGTCAGCAGATTCCGCTCCACTAAAGCGTCAAAATAGTCTGCTTTCGGCTGCATCACTTCGATCTGCTTGTCTTTGCTTGCAATGATGTTCTGTGCCACGATCAGAGCGTTTGCCACGATCTGCTCCGGAGTCAGATTCTCCTGATTCGCAATATAGCCTCCGTTCTTCCGGATTGAAGGGATCACTTCAGATGTGATCCAGCGTTTGAATTGCTTTGCGCTCGGAAGCCTGCTGCCAAGGACCAGAGAATACATTCCGCTCTCATTTATGATGTATGCTCCGAAGTTTGACGTTTCCAAGGTCGGTATTTCGCCCACCTTGACAAGCCTCTTGTCTTCCTCGTCCACTCTTGTCTTCAAGACATCTGCTGTGTCCTTGTATCCAAGCGCCTGAGCAATGTCTTTTCCGACAAAATATGGTTCGCCATCGATCTCTACCGTCCGGATCTGTCCGAACTCCTCGTTTCTGAATACCTGCAAATCGTTCATGCTTCTTCTCCTCTCACATAATCAAAAAGTTCTTGCCGAATACTTCCATCCACTTTTCATGGCCGTATAACTTCTCGAATCTTCCCTGGGCGATCTGCATCAGGAACAGATCCTTTTCCCGGTCACTGTTATGGACCTCCCGGTGATGGAGCGGGCACAGGTATGCCCACAGTCCCCACTTCTCCGCAAGTCTTCTGTTGGCCCATCCATGAAGCAGATGGTGTTTTTCAAGTCCTTCGTGAGGCAGAACCGCCGAAGATTGCAGTCTGCACAGAAGGCATTCCCTGTTTTCTTTGTCTGTATACCGCTGAATTATTGACTTTGACATTCTGATGTTGCCGTTCCCATTGCGGATTTATGCGCTTTTTTCAATTCCGAATCCATGTAAAGCCTGTATGAGTGATCCTCTCTCGTGATCTCCCATTCATGCTTTTGCAGCAGTTCGAACAGGATCTCCCACAATTCCGCATTCTTAACCGGGATCCCCTTTGCGTTCACATATCCCTGCTTTCGGAACTGCTGCGCCCTTCCTGTTTCCAGTGCATAGAAGATGTTGCGGTCCGAGGTGTAGATCTTGAACTTACATGACTTATTCAGTTCCAGCAGCGCCTTGATCAGAGCTGTTACCGTGATCGCATCTTCCGTGGTATCCGGAAATGACACAATTCCTTCCCTTGACTCAATCCGGTCATTAATAACGCATTCGACCAGGTACATCCCCGATCCGCTTCCTCGCTTTGGATTTTTGATAGTAGTGTCCAGATATATGTTTATTTCCACGCTTCTTCTTCCTTTGGCAGTCGCACTGGACCGCTTCCAGCGTCAGCTGATGGCAGAGCGGACATTCACAGATCCGTATCGGGATCCCCTGCTGCCCGTTGTCGATCAGGATCTCCTGATAATACAAATATGAGTATCCTGTGAATTCGTTGATCCCTCTTCTGATGCTGTCCCGGTCGATGTAGTATCCTTTCTCCGGGACCAGATCGTTATTGAACACGGTCTGCATGGTCCGTCTGGAGTAGGTCTTTGTCTCCGGCTGTGGTCTGACAAGGTTTCTGCTGCATGAATACCGGATTAGCTTCTTCGCGTCCTCGTTGAATGTCTTGAGCAGTTTTTTCTGCTGCTCTGTCGGCTGCTTCACAATGTATTCCGCAAGCCTGTCATATGTTCCTCCGTCCAGCAGTTCATTGAAGGATTTTCCGTGTTTCCACAGTCTCTGTATCATCCGGTCAAGGTCCGGGATCCTGTTTAGGATGATATGAATATGGATTCCTCCTTTTGAACCGATCTCGATCCGGTAGATGTATTTACATGCTTTCTCCGCCTTTTTGTACTGATAGCGTAGATTCTTCAGGAACTTCTGCAGATCCTCCGAGACCTCTTTGATCGTCTTGCCGTCCTTGTCCGAATATGTCAGCGTGGTCCAGAGATCTCCTTCTTTGAAGTTTGCCTTGATTAAATGCCTGACCGTCTTCGTTCTCTGATACTGGTTCTGTTTTTCAATGTACTCCGGAGTCCGTTTCTGCTTCCTTGCCCGGTGTTCTCCCTTGGCTCCGTAGTTGCCTACGAATTTATATTCATACTCTGTCGATGTCCTGAACCGGTATATGTCGAGTTGATACATGAGTTTCGTCCTAACTTTATATCTATAATCAAGTCTTTAAGAGCCATGCTCAGGCACTTGTTTTTCCTACTCTTCTTTCTGTTTCTTCCAGCCGAACAGTAATCTGATCTGATCTCCCATATGGTAACTATCCTCGTTCACAATCCTGTGCAGCTGCTCATAGCACATATTCAGCCTTGCGTTTTCCCGCTCTGTTGCGATAAGATCCTCCAGAGAATATCCTTCTGTGTGCTCTCTATTCTCGTATCCTTTTATCTCGATCATTCTTCCTTCCTCTCTTTTCTCTTGGCCACCACATCATGATCGTTAATACCAATATGACGCTCATGATCATTGCTTCTCTCATATGCTTTCCCCTTCTCCCCTCATCTGTGCTCTAGCGTCTCACGATCATACAGGGAGTCGCTCCGTTCGGAAGCTTCTCGCCTTTGTCCTGCTCGTAAAGTTCGATCATCTTCCCTTTCTTGAGCATGTATCCGGGAATGATCTTCTTGAACTTCGCCTTGACTCTCTCCAGGCTTTCCTTCTTATAGGTAGCGACCAGTTTCAGAACTTCCGTCCTGCTTTTGAATTTCCCTGTGACCGCATACCAGGTCTCCGAATTTCCGTTTTTTAAGTTGATCGTCCTGAATGCTTCTACCATTTTTCTTCTCCTTTTCTTTTGTGTGCTATAATCTCCATACGGAGGTACCGCTATGACTAAGATCTGCAAGCAAATCATTCATGTTTTGAAAAGTTCTCCCGATCACAGTCTTTTATACTGGGATCGCGATGAATCCATGTTCCCTGATCAAACTGAGTTCTTCGATGCCGTTCGGTATCTTGAATCCAAGGGCCTTGTCGAATTCATACACAATCAGGACGGTGTTCATCTTGGGATCCATGCAACTCATAAGGCGATGCATCCGATCGGAACCGGCGAACACCCTTTTGTGCATTGGCTCTTCCATGAATACTTTGGTGGAATCATTGTTGGTGCTACATCTGCCCTCTTAGGAGATTTTCTAGTAAGGTTACTATTATCAAACCTTCCCCATATATTGCCCTGACAATTAGGTTTGCTATGATCACTCCGGTTATGATCCCGAGGATCCTCACGAATGTTTTCATCTGTCTCCTCTCTTTCACACAGGACAGGGCACGGTTCGTTACAGTAGGGGGAGTAACTTTGCATCATTTTTTAAGGGTGTCTACCGTGCCCTTTCCTCTGTCTATCCGTTCATCCAATCGCCGTGCGCATAAATGCTCTTAGCGACATCCGGGATAAAATAGGATTTCGTTCCTTCCAGCGAGAAAGCATTCGTCAGATACTTCTGCTTCACCCTGGTCGTATTCTTTTGGCCGAGATACTGCGCCAGCTTTCCGGGAGTAATGAAGGAACTACCGGAAACGAACTGCTTCATATCTCTTTCAATGTCTTTTGCTGTCATTATTTTTCCTCTTTTGCCTGCAGGTACAGGACAGGGCGCAGAATACGGTGATAAATCAACCATGGTTATATTGGGGGAGTATATTCGCAACAACGCGATAAGACTGCGCCCTTTCCTCTGCCTGCGGTATTTTTAACAAAAAAAATATCAGTTTATGGTATCCAACCGTTTGAAAGCGGTTCATAATATAGTCACAGGATGGCCGGTATCCAAGTATGACGAGAGGAGATAATTTTTATGGGTAAAAATCAATGGGTTTCGCCCCGCGGTGACAAATGGGCCGTTCACGGTGAAGGGAACGATCGCGACACTGCTTTGTACAACACTCAGGCAGAAGCAGCTGCCAGAGCTAAAGAAATAGCGACAAACCAGCACAGCGAAGTTATCATTCAGCGTCCCAATGGGCAGATACGCTCCAATGACAGTTATGGCAACGATCCATTGCCGCCGCGTGACACCGAGCACTGATCATACGGTAGTGTGAATCTGACTCTGCAACTATCCATGGTTTCTACAAAATCTGTGATGGTTGCAGGGTCTTTTTTATCTGCTTCGATTCTGACCTTTGTCCGTACCGGCAGTACTTTACTTTCTTTTTTCATGAATTGATCCCCCAGTAATTTGTGTTAGACAGTGATTTTTAAATAGGGTATGTCAATACCCTATTTACATGTGGTACCTGTAGGGTAGCACGGATTGCAAATTTAATTTGCTTTTGACGGTAAAAAAATAAGAACATCATATGGCATCCCATACAGTTCACTCAAACGTCTTGCTTGAGAGGTTTTTGGTTCGGTCTTTCCCTTTTCCCAATTTACCACCGTCTGCTTGCCCACATGAAGTTCTTTTGCAACGTCATCCTGTGTCATTCCAGCGTTTACCCTTGCAGCTGCAAGGCTTATCCTAATATTCTGAGCGTCCATTCCCGTCCTCCTGTTTCCTGACTACGAGCACAGTATAAAGCAAATTAAATTTGCTGTCAATACTAAAATCAAATGTTTTTTGCTTTTCGGTTGCGTATGTGCAAATTATAATATAGAATAATCCTGTAACAGTTATTCTTTATTGAAAAGAGGGGAACATGACGGACAAGAAACAAACATATGTATTTCAGCAGAATCTACTGGGATATCTGAAAAAATATGATAAAACACAACTCGAAGTGGCTACCGCTATTGGTGTTTCGCATCAGACATTCAGTACCTGGTGCCGTGGCATTGCATTGCCTCGCATGGGGAAGATACAATTGCTCGCCGATTATTTTCATATTAACAAGTCTGATCTGATCGAGGAACATGATCCTGCTGCAGATCAGGATCCGGACTCCTTAGATCTGTCAGAATTGGAAACAAGGATCGTCCGGGCCTACCGTAATGCATCAGATGATACCCAGATCGCCGTGTGCGCAGTCCTGGGAGTAAAAAGGGAT